>NZ_RZTC01000006.1:83958-121476 GCF_004023165.1 Mesorhizobium sp. M7A.F.Ca.MR.176.00.0.0
GCCGGGCAGCGTCGGTGCCTCCGCCGGTCCGGCCGTGGCTGTCATGGCGCCTGACGGGCGGCTGCTCGCAGCCGGCGAGACAGGCGAGATCGTCATTCGCGGACCCAATGTCACGACGGGTTACGAGAAGAACCCGGATGCCAATGCCACGGCTTTCGCGCATGGCTGGTTCCACACTGGCGACCAGGGCGTGCTCGACGAGGACGGCTATCTCAGGGTCACCGGTCGGCTCAAGGAGATCATCAACCGCGGTGGCGAAAAGATCTCGCCGCTCGAGGTCGACGACGTGCTGATGGACCATCCGGCGGTGGCGCAGGTCGTCACCTTCGCCATGCCGCATGACAAGCTTGGCGAGGAGGTGGCCGCGGCGGTTGTGCTGCGCGAAGGCATCAGTGCCACCGAGGGCGACATCCGCACCTATGCCGCGACACGGCTTGCCGATTTCAAGGTGCCGCGCAAGATCCTGATCCTGGACGAGATCCCCAAGGGTGCGACCGGCAAATTGCAGCGCATCGGCCTTGCTGCCAAACTCGGGCTTTGACGATGAAGATCACCATCTTCGGCGCCGGTGCGATTGGCGGCTATCTTGCGGCCAAGCTCGCCATCACTGGGCGGACCGATCTTTCGATCGTCGCGCGCGGCGCCCATCTGGAAGCCATCAAGGCGGACGGCCTGCGCCTGATCGAGGATGGCCAGGAGATTTCGGTCCCCGTCCGGGCCGCCGCCAAAGCCGACGAGCTTGGCGCCCAGGATTACGTCGTGCTGGCGCTGAAAGCCCATTCGCTCTCCCCAGCCCTCGACCAGATCGCGCCGCTGCTCGGGGACCACACATCAGTCGTCACCATGCAGAACGGCGTGCCCTGGTGGTATTTCCACGGCGTCGGCGGGCCGCTCGAAGGCACCAGGCTGAACGCGGTCGACCCCGGCGGCGCGATCTGGCAGCGGATCGGACCGGACCGCGTCATCGGCTCGGGCGTCTATCCCGCCGTCGAGGTCGATGCGCCGGGTCTCATCCGCCATGTCGAGGGCAAACGTTTCTCGCTCGGCGAACCCTCCGGCGAGCGCAGCGAACGGGTCACGCTTCTGGCCGAGGAGATGGTCAAGGCCGGCCTGCAAGCGCCGGTGCGCGAGGACATCCGTAGCGAAATCTGGGTAAAACTGTGGGGCAATCTCTCCTTCAACCCGATCTCGGCGCTGACCGGCAGCACGCTGGCCGCGATCGTTGCCGACGATGGCACCCGCACGCTGGCCCGCACCATGATGCTGGAGGCGCAGGCGATCGGCGAAAGCCTCGGCGTGCGTTTTCCCATAGCGGTCGACCGGCGCATCAAGGGCGCCGGCGATGTCGGCGAACACAAGACCTCGATGCTGCAGGACCTGGAGCGCGGCAGGCCGATGGAGATCGACGCGCTGGTGAGCGCGGTGCAGGAACTTGGCCGGCTCACGGACAAGCCGACCCCGACCATCGATGCCGTGCTGGCGCTGGTGCGGCGGCTGGCGGTGGAACGCGGGTGTTATGGGTGAGATGGAAGGACAGGGCAAATCAGAGCCGTGGCGCGCGACGATCCAGGCCTTGAAGCGTCTTGGCCTCATATCCCGGCTTGACCAAGGTTAGCAGCATGCTGAACGCCATTCACCACGTCGCGCTCATCTGCACCGACTACGACCAGTCGCGACGGTTCTACGTCGAACTCCTCGGCCTCGATCTGATCCGGGAGGTTTATCGGGAGGAGCGGCAATCATGGAAGGCGGATCTGCGGATCGGGTCGGCCCAACTGGAATTGTTCTCCTTCCCTGCACCAGCGATGCGGCCATCCCACCCAGAGGCTACAGGCCTGAGACATCTGGCATTCGCTGTGGCTAATCTTGAGCCCGTAATTATCCGCCTGGAAGCCGCAGGCGTTGCCGTCGAGCCTATCCGGATCGACCCATATACGGACCAACGGTTTACCTTTTTCAGGGACCCGGATGGATTGCCGCTGGAACTCTACGAAGCCCCATAAGGAACGGTTCGCTTTCGCGACGGGCGCTGTGTACTGACGGTCTCGGTATCGGCGGACCGCGAATCTGTGCTAAGCGCCGCCCAACCAACCAAAGGACGACACCAATGAGCGAACTGACCGTGGCCGAGGCGACCGAGAGCATCTATGCCTCGCTCCGGGCGGACAATGCCGACATCGACACACATATCGCGGCGCTTAAGGCGGCGCTGACGCGAGAAGGGATCAAACAGGCGGTGTTCGATCCGGCCAAGCTGGCGCAGAACAACCGCTCGGGCCGCAAGTTGATGCAGGCTTATTTTCGGCAGCGCGGCGTGAGCGTGAAGTTCTCGGACCAGTAGAACCGCGCGGGCGATCTCAATCGCGCGATTTGGTTGGTTTCGGACGCAAGTTCCCCGACGCTTCGGGCCATCCCTTTTGACCGGCTCAATAACAGCGATCTGCCGCCGCAAGTGCATCGACGCGGTGAGCTTGGTCCAGTGCGCCAATCCGTCGGACTGACGCATAGAACCTGACATAGTCGCCCGAACACAGATCGAACAGGCGCAGAAACGCGGTCACCCGATCGCTATAGACGGACGTCGCGGCGAGCTTTGCATTGTTGATCGGGGAAGCGAACCAGGCGTCGTATCCCCGGTATCGGCCCCAGCGCCTGTCGCGCATGTGTCGGTAGCGCATCCGCAGCCGTTCAATCGCGGCCGTCTTCGCGGCCAGTTTTTGCTCCGAGGTGCCGGAGTTGGAATAGACTTGCGTCAGCTCGTCGCGGGTCCGCGACACCAGCGCAAGAAATTCAGCCTTGCGCCTCCGGGCGGCTTCGTAAGGGCGCAATGCGGCGGCATCGCCAGTCGCGCGCAGCCATTTTTTCACGCCGGTTGTTTCGACGGCGACAGCGAACGCCTCGTTGAATGCGGAATCGTCGTGCACGTAGACGCGCTGGTGGGCCAGTTCATGGAACACCAGCGCTGCAAGATAGGTTTCATCCTGGCCGAACATCGTGCTGAGCAGCGGGTCGCTCGACCAGCCAAGCGTGGAATATGCCGTGATGCCCGTCACATAGATGTCCATGCCCTGTCCTTGAAGTTCGACAGCGGTTTCAGTCGCGGACTTCCTGGAGAAATACCCCCGGTAGGGAACACAGCCGAAAACAGGGAAACACCATGTTCGCGGCGTCAGCGAAAATGCCGGCGCGGCGAAGACGGCCCATGTCACCGAGTCCCGACCAATGTCGACATAGCTGCGGTAGCTGTTGTTGTCAGGCAGCGCCAGTTCATCCGTTGCGAACTGTCGTATAGCGCTCGCCGATGCCATTCGCGCGCGCAATGCCTTCGGCGTCGACGGATCCTCGATCAGTTTTCCGACATCCTGGCGCGCTGTCATGATCCGCAGATGGCCCTGCACGGATTGCGCGTAGTAGGAAATACTGGTGCAACCGGTCACGCCGGACGCCACGATTACAACGACAAGCAATCGAAAGAATGCGCGCATCACGATTTGCCCAAAGCAGTGCTCACCCGTTCCGATGGAGTCGCAATTGCCCCAGGTCGCAAGCAGTCGCATCGATTTGATCGAGGTCTATAGCTTTCTGAAGTATCCGGACAGGTGCTCATTGGGGAGACGCATGCGTCATCACGCGCAAGCCGCGTCCCATCAACCTGCAGCTGATCAGTCCTTTCCCGCCCGCTTGAAAATCCGCGCGTAAAATTCGCCGACGATGCCGCGCCGGAAGACGAGCACGCACACCATGAAGATCAGGCCAGTGGCGATGGTCACCGGAAAGCCAGAAGTGGCAAGCGTGTTTTCCAGGCCGATGACAAGGCTGGCGCCGATGATCGGCCCGACCATGGTGCCGATGCCGCCCAGAAGCGTCATCAGGATCACCTCGCCCGACATCTGCCAGGTGACGTCGGTGAGCGTGGCGAACTGGAAAACGATCGCCTTGAGCGATCCGGCCAGCCCGGCCAGCGCCGCCGACATGACGAAGGCGCCGAGCTTGTAGTTGGCGACGGAATAGCCCAGCGAAATGGCGCGGTTCTCGTTCTCGCGGATCGAGCGCAGGATCATGCCGAACGGCGAATTGACGATGCGCCAGATGGCGAAGACGCCGACGAGGAACACCGCCAGCACGAAATAATACATGTTCAGCGAGACGTTCAGGTCGAGGACGCCTAGCAGCATGCCGCGCGGCACACCTTGGATGCCATCCTCGCCTTGCGTGAACGGCGCCTGCACGCAGAAGAAGAAGAACATCTGCGACAGCGCCAGCGTGATCATGGCGAAATAGATGCCTTGCCGGCGAATGGCGAAGAAGCCCATGACGAAGCCAAGCAGGGCCGCACCCGCCATGCCGAGCAGAATGCCGGCTTCCGGCGGCCAGCCCCAGACCTTGACGGCATGCGCCGTGAAGTAGGCGGCGCCGCCGAAAAAGGTGGCGTGGCCGAACGACAGCAGCCCGGTGTAGCCAAGCAGGAGATTGAACGCACAGGCAAACAGCGCAAAGCACAGCATCTTCATCAGGAAGATCGGATAGACCAGGAAAGGCGCCACCAGCAGCGCCAGGATGCCGAGCCCGACCAGCGTCCATTCAAGCCGTGCCGAGGTTTTGGCCGATGTCTCGCGAAGCGTCAGTTCCGACATGTCAGATGTCTCTTCCGACATGTCAGGCGTCCCTTCCGAACAGGCCGGCCGGCCGGACCAGAAGCACGATGGCCATGTTGACGAAGACCACGAGGTTGGAGGCCTCGGGGTAGAAGACCTTGGTCAGGCCTTCGGCAAGGCCGAGCATGTAGCCGGTGACGATGGCGCCAAGGATCGATCCCATGCCGCCGACCACGACGACGGCGAAGACGACGATGATGAGATCCGACCCCATAAGCGGGCTCACCTGATAGATCGGCGCTGCCAGAATTCCGGCAAGCCCAGCCAGCGCGGAGCCGAGGCCGTAGGTCAGCGTCAGCAGCAACGGCACGTTGACGCCGAAAGCCTGGACGAGGCGGGGATTCTCCGTTGCGGCGCGCAGGTAGGAACCGAGCCTGGTCTTCTCGATCAGCGCCCAGGTTCCGAAGCAGACGATCAGCGAGGCGACGACGACCCAGCCGCGATAGTTGGGCAGGAACATGAAGCCGAGATTGGTGCCTCCCGCAAGCAGCGGCGGCACCGCGTAGGGGTTTCCCGAGACGCCGTAATAGTAGCGGAAGATGCCTTCGAGCACGAGCGCGAGGCCGAAGGTGAAGAGCAGCCCGTAGAGCGGATCGAGATCGTACAGCCGCGACAGCGCCAGGCGCTCGACCACGATGCCGAAGACACCGACGATCAGCGGGGCAAGGATCAAGGCGGGCCAGTAGCCGATGCCGAGATAGGTGAGCAGCAGATAGCCGACGAAGGCGCCGAGCATATACTGGGCGCCATGGGCGAAATTGATGACGCGCAGCAAGCCGAATATGACAGCCAGGCCCAGGCTCAGCATGGCGTAGAACGAGCCGTTGATCAGGCCGACCAGCAACTGGCCGAGGAAGGCCTGAACGGGGATGCCGAAGATCATCGTCATGGCGCCATCATACACCCAGGACTTCGTGGAGCTGCGTCATGCGGTCCGGCAGCTCGCCGACCGGAAACCCCGCCACCACCTTGCCGTGCTCCATCAGATAGAAACGATCGGCGACACGGCTGGCGAAGCGAAAATTCTGCTCGACCAGCAGGATCGTCATGCCGCGCTTTTTCAACGTCGCCAGCAACGCGCCGATGCGCTGCACGATGACGGGAGCGAGCCCCTCCGTCGGCTCGTCGAGAAGCAGCATTTTCACACCCGTTCTCAACATGCGCGCGATCGCCAGCATCTGCTGTTCGCCGCCCGACAGCCTGGTGCCGGGACTGTTGCGCCGCTCCTTCAGATTGGGGAACAGATCGAATATCTCCTCGACGCTCATGCCGCCCTCGGCCACGACCGGCGGCAGAACCAGGTTCTCGTCGACGGTCAGCGTGGCGAAAATACCGCGCTCCTCCGGCACGAAGCCGATGCCCTGATGCGCGGTGCGGTGCAGCGGCAGCCGCATCAGATCCTGGCCGTCGAAGGCGATCCCGCCGGTTCGCTTGCGGATCAGCCCCATGATGGCGCGCAGCGTCGTCGTCTTGCCGACGCCATTGCGGCCGAGCAGTGTGACCGTCTCGCCGGAATACACTTCCAGATCGACGCCGTGCAGCGCATGGCCCTCGCCATACCAGGCGTTGAGGCCGCTGACGGCAAGCAGAGGTGCGGTACTAGTCATCGGCGGTGCCCATATAGGCGATCTTGACGCGCTCGTCGCGGCTGACCGTGGCGTAGTCGCCGGCGGCCAGCACCTCGCCGCGCTGCATGACCGTTATCCAGTCGCAAAGGTCGGCCACGACAGTCAGATTGTGCTCGACCATCAGCACGGCGCGATCCTTGGCCACCGAACGGATAAGGTCGGAAACCGTGGCCACGTCCTCGTGCCCCATGCCGGCCATCGGCTCGTCCCGCAGCAGCACTTTCGGATCGAGCGCCAGGGTCGTGGCGATCTCGAGCACGCGTTTCCTGCCATAGGAAAGGTCGCCGGCGAGCCTGTTCCTGGCGTCGTCGAGACCGACCGAGCGAAGCAATTCCTCGGCACGCGGCGTCAGCCGGTCGAGCGCCGCCAGCGAGCGCCAGAACTGAACGCTGAGCCCGCCCGGCCGCTGCAGGGCGACGCGGACATTGTCGAGCACGCTGAGGTGCGGAAAAATCGCCGATATCTGGAACGAGCGCACCAGGCCCATCCGCGCGACCTTGGCCGGCGACGTGCGGGTGATGTCATGGCCAAGCAGCTCGATCCTGCCGCTGGTCGGCGCCAGGAACTTGGTGAGCAGGTTGAAGACGGTCGTCTTGCCGGCGCCGTTGGGTCCGATCAGGGCATGGATGTTGCCATGGCGAACATCCAGATCGACGTTTTTCACGGCGATGAAGCCGGCAAAGTCACGCCGCAACCCGCGGGCGGAAAGCACCACAGGCGGCTCGTTCGCGCTCAGGTCAGTCGGCGCCATCGGCCGCGCCGATCACTGGCCGGCCGTCGGACAGCCGCTTTCCTTTTCGCTCAGGAAGGCCTCGTTGCCAGGAATGGTGGCAAGATATTTGTAGTAGTCCCACTCCTTGGTGCTCTCGGCTGGCGACTTGACCTGATAGAGGTACATGTCGTGGACCATGTTGCCGTCCGCCTGCACTTTGCCGTTGGTTATCGCGGCGTCGTCCACGGGCATCGAATGCAGTTGCTTGGCGACCGCTTCGGTCTCGTCGGTGCCGGCCTTGTCGATCGCTTTCAAATACTGCGTCACCGCCGAATAGGTCGAGGCCTGGATCATGTTCGGCATGCGGTTGGTGCGCTTGAAGAAGCGCTGCCCAAATTCGCGGCTCTTGTCGTCGCGATCCCAATAATAGCCTTCGGTCAGCACAACGCCCTGCGCCGCTTGAAGGCCAAGCCCATGCACCTCGGCCAGCGTGAACAGGAGTGCGGCAAGACGCTGACCGCCCTGCACGATGCCGAATTCGGCCGCCTGCTTGATGGAGTTGGAGGTATCGAGGCCGGCATTGGCCAGGCCGATGACCTTGGCGCCCGACGATTGCGCCTGCAGCAGGAAGGACGAATAATCGGTCGATCCCAGGGGATAACGCACCTCGCCCAGCACCTTGCCGCCATGGCTCTCGACGAACTTGGTGGTCTGATCCTTCAGCGAATAGCCGAATGCATAGTCGACGGTGACGAAGAACCAGCTGTCGCCGCCCTGCTGCACGAGAGAGCCGCCTGTCCCAACCGCTTGCGAATGAGTGTCATAGGCCCAGTGGAAGCCATAGGGCGAGCATTGTTTGCCGGTCAGCTCCGTGGTCGCCGCGCCGGTGACGATGTCGATCTTCTTCTTTTCCTTGGAAATCCCCTGGACGGCGAGCGCCACCGAAGAGGTCGTCAGTTCCATGATGGCATCGACCTGCTCGGTGTCATACCACTGCCGCGCGATGTTGGAGGCGATATCCGGTTTGTTCTGGTGGTCGGCGCTGATGATTTCTATCGGCGCTCCCTGCACCTTGCCGCCGAAATCCTCGACCGCCATCTTGGCCGCCTCGACCGACCACTTGCCGCCGAAATCGGCGTAGACGCCCGATTGGTCGTTGAGGATGCCGATCTTGACCTTGCCGTCGGAAATTTCAGCGGCCGAGGCGGGGATCGCGGATGCGGCGAGAAGTGCCGCGGAAACGAAAAGGCTTACCTTCATGGTTGACTTCCTCCCATAGCGATGAATCCGACCGACCCTCCTACGATCGATCATCGCAATGGTATTGAACATGAGGAAGATAGGGACAGAGGGCAAGAGGCCGTTAGGGATTTCGTGCTCGAAGCGATACGGTTTGGCGGCGGAATGCGAGCCTTGAGCGCGAGATAGAGACACAAACACGTGAACCGCCGGCGGCAGTGCCGGCTCAGCCCTCGGCGGCGACGAGGTGGCCGTTGCCGACATCCCTCAGCGCCAGTTTCAACGGCGCCTCGCCGATCTTGCGGGTGGCGCTCGGGATCTCCTGGTCGAGGCGGGCGAAGCGGCTTCTTCGCTTGGCTGGATCGGGCACCGGCACGGCTTGGATGAGGCGTCTGGTGTAGGGGTGGCGCGGGTTGGAAAAGACTTGGTCGCGTGTGCCCATCTCGACGATCTGGCCGAGATACATGACGGCGACGCGGTCGGAGATGTTCTCGACCACAGCCATGTCGTGCGAGATGAAGAGATAGGCGACGCCGAATTCGCGCTGTAATTCCTTCAACAGATCGAGCACGCGCGCCTGCACCGAAACGTCGAGCGCCGAGACGCTTTCGTCGGCGATGATCAGCTTCGGCCGCAGCGCAAGAGCGCGTGCAATACAGACGCGCTGGCGCTGGCCGCCGGAGAATTCATGCGGATAGAGCTCCATCTGATCGGCCGACAGGCCGACGCGCTCGAACAGCGCCGCGACACGGTCACTGCGCTCCTGCTTCGAGGCGATGCCATGGATCAGCAGCGGCTCGGCGACGAGTTCGCCGACGCGCATGCGCGGGTCGAGCGAGGCGTAGGGATCCTGAAAAATCATCTGCACGTCGCGGCGCACCGCCTTACGCTCGTCGCGACCAAGGCCGGACAGATTGCGCCCGCCAACCGCGATATCGCCGCTGTAGGGCACCAGTCCGGCCAGCGCCTTGGCGGTGGTCGACTTGCCACAGCCGGATTCGCCGACCAGCGCCAGCGTCTCGTTGGGCGCGATCGAGAAGGTCACGCCTTCCACCGCGTGGACGCGCCGGGTGACCCGGCCGAAGAAGCCGCCATGCAGGTCGAAGCGGACATGCAGGTCGTTGACTTCTGCGACATTGGCCGGCATCGCCGTCTCGGCATCCCTGGATTTCTGGCGGCCGATACCGCTGCCAATGCGCGGCACGGCGGCCAGCAGCTCGCGCGTGTAGTCGGCTTGCGGCCTGGCAAAAATGTCAGCGGTTTTTCCCTCTTCGACCATGCGGCCATGCCGCATGATGATGACGCGGTCGGCCATTTCGGCGACGACGCCCATATCGTGGGTGATCAGGATGACGCTGGTGCCGTGCTGGCGCTGCAGGTCGCGCAGCAGCTCCAGCACCTCGCCTTGCACGGTGACGTCAAGTGCGGTCGTCGGCTCGTCGGCGATCAGCACGTCCGGCTCGAGCGCCAGCGCCATGGCGATCATCACCCTCTGGCGCATGCCGCCGGAGAGCTCGTGCGGAAACTGCTTTAGCCGGCTTTCGGCTTCCGAAATGCGCACCGCCTTCAACGCCTCGATGGCGCGCTGACGAGCTTCGCCCTGCGACAGGCTGGTGTGTGCCTCGATGGATTCGGTGAGCTGCCGGCCGATCGACAGCACCGGGTTGAGCGAGGTCATCGGCTCCTGGAAGATCATGGCGATGCGGTCGCCGCGAATGCGCCGCATCCCGCGCTCGTCGAGAGTCGTCAGATCTGTATCGCCCAGATGGATTTTCCCAGACGATATGCGCGCCGCCGGCTGCGGCAGCAATTGCATGATGGCCAGTGCGGTCATCGATTTGCCGGAGCCGGATTCACCGGCAATGCAGAGCGTCTCGCCACGCGCCAGCGTCAGCGACAGGTCGGAGACGACCTCGCGCTCGCCGTCCTCGCCGCGCACGCTGACGCAGAGGTTGGCGATGTCGAGGATGGGTTCGGGGGTTGAGGTCATTGCAAAGGCAAAGTTCTGAGAGGTTTATTCCGGCACGCCCCCCTCTGTCCTGCCGGACATCTCCCCCTCAAGGGGGGAGATTGGCCGTCACGTGGGCCGGCGCTCCCCCTTGCAACATTAGAGATTGGCGAAAGCCGAAGTGACATCTGATCTCCCCCCTTGAGGGGGAGATGTCCGGCAGGACAGAGGGGGGTGCAGCGCCGACTTGACATCATTCAAACACGCAGCGCGGGAAGTAGAACGACACCACCCAGTTCGGTATGTCGACGATCTCGCTGATCCTGAGATCACCGCAGACAGAGGCCAACATATAGGCTTCGACCGGGTCGATCTTGTAACGGCCGGCGAGCAGGTCGACCATCTGGGCAACCGCCTCCCTGGCGCCGGCCATCAGGTCCGGACCGATGCCGGTCGTCACCTCATAGCCCTTGGCGTCGAGATGGCGCGTCACCGGGCCTGGCGTGGTGAAGCGCGGCGTCTTCAGCCTGGCGTCCTTGACCAGATCGAGCTTGAGCACGACGTCCATCGGGCTTTCGATCGCCGTGCCGCAGACCTCGCCGTCGCCTTGCGCGGCATGGGTATCGCCGACCGAAAACAGCGCGCCCGCCACTTCCACCGGCAGGTACAGCGTGGTGCCGGCGGCGAGATCGCGGATGTCGAGATTGCCGCCGACGCGCCTTGGCGGCACCACCGAATGGTGGCCCTTTTCCGCCAGCGCGTTGCCGATGGTGCCGGCGAAGGGTTTCAACGGCACACGCGCATTTTTGCCGAACAGCGCCGGCTCGAGCGAGACGGCGTCGTATTTCCAGATGTTCAGCGCCGGCTCTTTGAAGTCGTCGGCGAGCAGCCCGAAACCGGGAATGTTGGCCGTCCAGCCGAAGCCGGATGGTTTGAACATCTCGATCGTCACCTTCAGTGCATCGCCCGGCTCGGCGCCCTCGACGAAGATCGGCCCGGTCACCGGATTGACGGTGGCGAAGTCGAGCCTGGCGACGTCGGCGACCGTGCTGTCGGCCTGCAACTGGCCGCCGGAGGAATCGAGGCACTGGAACTCGATGGTCGAGCCGGGCGCCACCCGCTCGGCCGGGACAAACGAATTGTCCCAGCCGAAATGATGTTGGCGCCCGTGGATGGTGTAGTCGCAGTTATTGCACATCTTTTACGTACACATTGTCGTAGTTGATCGGGATATGGACCGGGTCGACATAGAGGTTGTCGGCGCCGCCCATGCGCGCCGACTTCATGGTGAAGCGCTGCTCGTTGAAGACCGGCGCCCAGGGCGCGTCTTCCATCACCTTGTCGTAGATGGCGCTCCACATCTTGTCGCGCTCGCCGGCCTTGGCCGGGTCGACCACCGAGTCGGCCTCGGCCGCCTTGGCGTCGAGATCCTTGTTGCAGTACCACGACCAGTTCCAGCCGCCCGGCACCGCGCCGGCGCAGCCGAGGATCGGGCCGTAGAAGTTCGACGGATCCGGGAAGTCGGCGATCCAGGCCATGCCGCCGGACCAGATCATCGGTGCGCCGGCCTTGTCGCCGCCGGCGGCAATGACGTTTGCCTGAGCCAGCGACTGGATGCTGGCCTTGATGCCGATCGCCGCCAGATCCTGCTGGATCGCCTGAGCGATGCGCGGGTTGGGATCGGTGTTCATGGCGAACAATTGCGTGTCGAAACCATCGGGATGACCGGCCTCGGCAAGCAGCGCCTTGGCCTTGGCGACGTCATAGGGATAGCCCTTGTACTCCTTGTCGTAGCCGGGCATCGACGGCGGCAGCGGCTGGTTGGCCGGCACAGCGCGGCCGTTGATGATCTGGATGATGCGCGCCTTGTTGATCGCCATGTTGACCGCCTGGCGCACCTTCACATTGTCGAACGGCGCCATGGTGGTGTTCATGGTGACATAGCCGGTGTGCAGCTGGCCGCCTTCGACGACGCGCGCCTTCTGCTCCGGATCGGCCATCACCTCCTGGAATTTTGCCGGCGGAATGCCGTCGCCGGGCACGTCGATCTCGCCCTTCTGCAGGCGCAGCAGCGCAACGATCGGCTCCTGGCCGATCTCGAAGGTGATCTTGTCCAGATGCGGCAGGCCCTTGTGCCAATAGTCCGCATTGCGCTCGAAGACGATGCGCTGGCCGAGTGTCCACTCGGCGAGCTTGAAGGCGCCGGTGCCGACCGGATGCTTGCCGAAATCGGCGCCGTATTTCTCGACCTCTTCCTTCGGCACGACATGCGAGAAGTTGATGGCCATGACATGCAGGAAAGTGGCGTCGGGCCGGGTCAGCTCGAACTTGACCGTGTAGGGATCGACGACGGTGACGCCGGAGAGGCTCTCGGCCTTGCCGGCGGCGACATCGTCATAGCCCTTGATCGAGCCGAAAAAGCCGGCGCCGGGGCTCTGGGTCTTGGGATTGGTGACGCGGTCGAGCGAATATTTCACGTCGTCGGCGGTCATCTCGCGGCCATTGTGGAATTTCACGCCATGGCGCAGCTTGAAGGTGAAGGTCTTCCCGTCGGGCGCTATCTCGTAGCTCTCGGCAAGGTCGGGCTTCAAATTGGTGGTGCCAGGTTCGTAATCCATCAGCCCGTCGAACAGGCTCTTGATCATCGACCAGTTCTGCCAGTCATACCCGATCGCCGGATCGAGCGTGGCGACATCGTCCTTGTAGGTGATGGTGATGGCGCCGCCCTGTTTGGCGTTCGGATCGACGGTGTCCTCGGCGCGAACACTTGTCATGCCGAGCATCAGCGCCAGCGCCGATGCCGCTACCGTGGATGCGAGAAACTTTTTCATTTTTATGTTCCCTTTCTCTGTCTGGTTTTCATTTTCATCTGAGCTTGATGCGGGGGTCGATGAAGGGCGCGATGACGTCGGCCAGCAGATTGCCGAGCACGATGGCGAAGGCCGAGACCAGGGTGACGCCCATGATGATCGGGATGTCCACGCGCTGGATGGCCTGCCACGCCAGCTGGCCAATGCCAGGCCAGCCGAACACGCTTTCGACGACGACGATGCCACCCATGAAGATGCCGATGTCGATGCCGATCATGGCGATGACCGGCAGGATGGCGTTGGGCAGTGCATGTCGGAACAGGATGGCTCGCCGCGCCAGGCCCTTGGCGCGGGCGGTGCGGACATAATCCTGACGCAGAACATCGATCATCGACGAGCGCATCATGCGGGCGTACCAGCCGGCGCCGAGTATGCCCATGGTCAGCGACGGCAGCACGAGATGACGCCAGGTGCCATAGCCGCCGATCGGGAACCAGCTGAGCCGCACGGCAAAGACGTAGAGCAGCAGCAGGCCGACGACGAATTGCGGCGCCGAGACGCCGACAAAGGAGGCGACCATCAGCGTCTGGTCGGTGCCGGTGCCGCGCTTGACGGCGGCGATCAGGCCCATGCTCAGGCCGAGCAGCAGCTCGCACAGGATGGCGCCGACCATCAGCAACAGGCTGGCCGGGAGCCGTGAGACGATCAGCTCGGTGACTTCGGAGCGCTGGATGTAGGAGCGGCCGAGATCGCCACTGACGAGCTTCGTGAGATAGCGCCAGTACTGGACGATGAAGGGCTGGTCGAGGCCGAGCTGCTGGCGGATGTTCTCAACCGTCTGCGGCGTGGCGCTGCGGCCGGCGATCTGGCGCACCGGGTCGGCCGGCAGGAGATAGAGCAGCGCGAAGGTGATCAGCGAGACGCCGAGCAGGATCAGCAGCGACTGGATCAGGCGGCGGCCGAGATAGGCGATCATGCCCGGCCCCTTTGCGTCGGATCGAGGATGTCGCGCAGCGCGTCGCCGATCAGGTTGAAGGCCAGTGCCAGCGCCAGGATCGCCGCGCCGGGAAAGAACACCAGCCAGGGTGCTGCCTGGAAGTAGGTCTGGTTCTCGAAGATGATGTTGCCCCAGGACGCGGTCGGCGGCTGCACGCCAATGCCGAGAAAGGAGAGCGTCGCCTCCAACAGCACCGTGGTCGAGATGCCGAGCGTGCCCCAGACGATGATGGTCGGCAGGAGATGCGGCAGGATGTGGCGAAACAGGATGCGCGGTGCGCTCGCCCCGATGGTGCGCTCGGCGTCGATGAACTCGCGTTCGGCGAGCGAAGAGGTCTCGGTGTAGATAACGCGGGCGGTCTGCACCCAGTTGACCAGGGCGATGACCATGGCGACGATCCACAGGCTTGGCTCGAACACCGCGGCCAGGCAAATGGCGAGCAGCAGTGCCGGAAACGCCATCATCAAATCGGTGAAACGCATCAGCGCACTGCCGATCCAGCCACGGAAATAGCCGGCGACAACGCCGACCAGCGTGCCGATGAACAGCGCCACGCCATTGGCGACGATGCCGATGATCAGCGAGGTGCGGGCTCCGTAGAGGATGCGGGTCAACAGGTCGCGGCCGAGCAGGTCGGTGCCGAGCCAGAATTTTGCATCCGGCGGCAGTGGCGAGCCCTCGATGGTCAGGCCGTCGAACATCTGCTCGTTGGGATCATAGCCGGTCAGCCATGGCGCCAGCACGGCGCCGGCGACAACGGTGGCGACGATCACCAGCCCGAGCAGCGCCAGACGGCGTTTGACCAGCCGGCGCCAGACGCCGGCGCGCGGCTTGACCGACATGCGCCCTGGTGCGGTGAGATCAGGCGCGATGGGACTGGTCATCGCCGCCTTCTTCCCCCGTTGCTTCTTCACTTGTCATGGCCACGATCCGCCGCGCGGCATCCTCGACGCTGATCTGCCAGCTCATCGCCAGCGAGCGAAGCTGCGCATAGGCGCGGCCGTCATCGGCGCCTTTCGCCAGTGCCGTCACCGCGCGCACGATGGTCTGGCGCTCGGCGACGCGCTGGCGAAGCGAGGCGATTTCGCTGGCCAGGTGTTTTCGCGCCTCGAAACTTTGCCTTGCGATCAGCAGTGCGCTGTAGACGCCGGCATTGCCGACCGGCTTCAAGAGCTGGGCGTCGGCCTTGTGCGACAACGCCCATTCGATGCGGCCGGGCGCCTCGGAACCGATCAGCGCCACCAGCGGCATCGGCGCTTCGCCCGGCTTCCACGGGAATTGCTCGTCGAAGCCGAGATCGGCGTCGAAGAAGACGAAATCGGCCGCCAGCGCCTCGGGCGGCAGTTCGGGCCAGCAGTCCAGCGTGATCAGGCCGATGGCCGACAATTGCCTGGTGATCGCCTGCACCGTCGGATGCGGGCGGTGCAGGATGAAGGCCCTGGCGCCGCCGAGATTGGGGATGCGTGGGGTTCTCGTCACGACACCACCCTCAGGCGCGGGCGGCCGAATGTTTTTGCCGGGTCGTAGCGCGACAGATACGGGTCTGGCGCGACTTCGTCCTCGCGGCTGACGACCTCGAAGAAGCCATCCGCGATGCGCCCGATGATCACCGGCAGTGTCGCGTGCTGGGAATGGGCGTCGATGGCTATCGGCCCGAGCCGGGTGGAGAAGCGACGTTCTGCGAAGGCTCTGGAAAATTCCGCCGGACCGGCTTCGTGATTGCTGGAGAGCACGTCGGCCATCACCTGCACGGAGGCATAGGCGGAGGCCTCGAAAGACGAGGCGAAGGCGGCCGGCCGCGGCGCGAAATACGGCCCGACCGACAGATGTCCCTTGCCGGATTCACCGATCGCCGGCAGCTCACCTTCGGTGAGGTTGCAGGAGATGACGGGACAAGTCTCGGGACTGAAGGCGGCATCCTCGTGACCCAGGTCGCGATAGGCCGCGAGGAAGGCGTAGGACGAGGTGCCGATCAGGTTGTTGAGGATGAAGTTCGGCCGCGTGGCGCGGATCTCCGCGATCAGCCGCGACACATCGGTCTCGCCGATGCGCAGATAGCGTTCGCCCAGCACCTTGCCGCCGGCATCCGCGATCAGGTCGCGCGCGACGCGGTTCATCTCCCAGCCCCAGATGTAGTTCGAGCCGAGCAGGAAACCGTTGGCGCCGAAACGCGGCACGACATGCGCCATCAGCGGCACCAGATGCTGGTTGGGGCAGGCGTGCATGTAGACGACGTGCTCGTTGGCCTCGAAGCCCTCATAGGGGCAGGCGTACCAGAGCATGCCGCCCGCCTTCTCGAGCACCGGAATGGCTTCCTTGCGGCTCCACGAGGTGACGCAGCCGACGACATGGCGCGCGCTGCTGGTCCTGAAAATATCCTCGCACAGCGTCGCGTAGCGGTCCGCATTGCTTTGCGGATCGCGCTCGACCGGCACCAGTTCGATGCCTGAGCTGCGATCGGCGTTGATGTCGGCGATGGCGCGCATGGCGCCGATGCGGCACGCATCGGAGACGAGCTGATAGCTCCCCGAGCGGGAATACAGGATGCCGATCTCGATACGCCGTTTCAAACAGATCCCCAAAATGACAATGCCTCGCAGCCAGCGCCGGAAGGGCGAGGCATACGAGGCATTCTTGCCGCCCGGCGATCAGAGCCGGTATTTTGCGCTAGCGTATTCTGTCCGGCGGGTCAGTCAAGCCCTCAACGATATTTGCGTGACCGTCATCGCCGTTTCGCTGCCGCCGGCTATCTGGCCGCCGGCCTCTGACCGTGTTGACGGGCATAGGTCACACAGGCGTCCACCGTGCTGACACAAAGCGCGTCGCGCCTGTTCGGCAAATTGTTGTCGCCGGCATAGGCAACTTCGGCGACGCGGCCGTCGACTATGCGAATTTGCGTGTCGCAATAACCGCCGGGAGCGACATTGACGGAGCCGCCGACCGCGGGGATCGCGCCGACCGCCAAAGTCGGAACCACAATGCTGAGATTGCCGCGCTGGACGATGCGCTTGTAGGTCCAGATCTGGCCCGATCGGCCGGCGTCGGCGGTGGCGGTCGGAAACCCGGCGCACATTCGAACATCGGCTTCGCTGAGGCCGACCATCTCCTTGCGGGCGGCCGCCGCCGTTGGATCAACCTTGGCGATACGCGACGTATCGTCGGGAACGACGCAGGAAGACTGGATGCCGACACAGAGAACAGCGAGGGCAAGCTTTTGAATGCAGGAAAATATCATGCCGACTGTCAGATTGGTCCGATGTCAGATTTGCGTGGCGCCCGCCGCTCCTTTCTACCTAGGCAGACAGGCGAAGGGATCAACCCGTTCAGCTTCACGAGAAAGTGGCTGTGGCTGCAACATGGAGAATTGCGCGTCACGGGTCTGCATTTCACGCAGGATCAATGGCCCTGCAAGTGCTTCCTACGCCAGGCGGCGGGCGCTTCGCCGACCCGCGCGCGAAAGAACCGTGAAAAATACGCCGGGTCGTCGAAGCCGATCTCGTAGGCGATGTCCTCCACCGTGCGTACGGTGAACAGCAGCAGACGCTTGGCCTCCAGCAGCCGCCTTTCGCTGACGACCCGCTTGACGCCGGCGCCCAGCACCGCATGGGCAGCCTTGTCGAGAAGATGCGGCGTGGTGGCCAGCGCCTCGACGTAGCGATCGACCGGCCAGTTGTCGCGGAAATGCGCGTCGGCGAGCCGACGCAGGCCCCGCGCCAGCGAAGCATCGGAAGAGGCGGCGGAGGCGGTCACGCCGGGGCTGAGGCGCGCGATGTGGGAGAGTGCGACGGCGATCAGCGACGGCAGGACCCTGTCATTGCCGGCTTGCGCCTCGGCATATTCGGCGGCGATCATCTCCAGCACCGCCGCCAGTCTCGCCCACGCTGCGTGTCGTGGCAGACCGTCGGCAAAGACCGGCCTGTCCAGCGGCAGCAGGCTGTGAGCGGCGATAGCCGCGAGCGCGCCGTCGGCGACCGAGACGACGATGGCGTCGGTGCCGGGTCCGATCGAGAAGCCATGCACGACAGCGCTCGGCACGAAGCTGACGGCAGGCGCCGAAAAGTCCCAGGATCGGTCTTCGATACGGTAGGTGCCGGAGCCGCTGGTCCAGTAGGTGATCTGGCCCATCTGCGGATGTTTGTGCGCCGCAACCTGACCAAGATGGATATTGCTGCGCGCAAGAACCGTCTCGACATGCAGGAAACCGACATCGAGCGGCCTCACCGGCTCGCCATAGACGAAGAAGTCGGGGATGGAATTCTGGCTCATGGCGCCTGAAAAAGTCCAATCGGTTTTGCCGTTCCGTCCATAACCGATGCATGTCCAAGGCGCTAGTGTTGCGACTCAAGAGGAGGACCATCATGCGATCAGAAGACTTCCGCACTGATAAGGCACGCCCGTTCACCGGGGCTGAGTATCTGGAGAGCCTGCGCGACGGCCGCGAGGTCTATATCAATGGCGAACGCATTGCCGATGTCACCACGCACCCGTCGATGCGCAATTCGGCGCGGTCGCTGGCGCGCCTCTACGATGCGCTGCATGATCCCCTGCGACGGGACACGCTGACCTCGCCGACCGACACCGGCTCGGGCGGCTACACCCACAAATATTTCCGCGTTGCCAAATCCTCTGGCGAACTCGCCGCCCAGCAGACGGCGATCGCCGAGTGGTCGCGCATGTCCTATGGCTGGATGGGGCGCACGCCCGACTACAAGGCGGCGCTGATGAACACGCTCGGCGCCAATGCCGACTGGTACGGGCCGTTCAAGGACAATGCACTGTCCTGGCACAGGCGTGCCCAGGAAGCCGCACTGTTCATGAACCATGCCATCGTCAATCCGCCGATCGACCGCCACAAGCCGGCCGAACAGGTGAAGGACGTCTTCGTCCACATCACCAGGGAGACGGATGCCGGCATCTATGTCTCCGGCGCCAAGGTGGTGGCGACGTCCTCGGCGCTGACCCACTACAATTTTCTGGCGCAGGGCTCGGCGACGATCACTGAGGATCCGTCGCTGTCGGTGATGTTCATCGTGCCGATGAATGCGCCGGGGATAAAGATGTTCTGCCGCGTCTCCTACGAGCAGACGGCCAACACGGTGGCGGCGCCCTTCGACTATCCGCTGTCGTCGCGCTTCGACGAGAACGACGCGATCCTGGTGCTCGACAATGTTTTCATCCCCTGGGAGGACGTTCTGGTGCTGCGCGACGCGCAGAAAATCCTGTCCTTCCACCCGGCGTCCGGCTTCATGCATGGCTACTGCTTCCAGGGCTGCACGCGTTTCGCCGTCAAGCTCGACTTCCTCGCCGGCCTGCTGGCCAAGGCGCTGCGCGCCACGGGCGGCGATGCTTTCCGCGGCAACCAGGCGGCACTGGGCGAGGTCATCGCGCTCAGGCACATGTTCTGGAGCTTTTCCAACGCCATGGCCTACAACCCGATCCCGTGGGCGAATGGCGCGGTGCTGCCCAATCTGGAAGCCGCGCTCGCCTACCGCACCTTTATGTCGGAAGCCTATCCGCGCGTCATCGACACCGTGCGCCGGGTGATCGCGTCCGGGCTGATCTACCTGCCGTCGTCGGTGCGCGACTTCAACAACCCCGAGATCGACAAGTATCTGGCGCAATATGTGCGTGGCTCCAACGACATGGGCCACATCGAGCGCATCAAGATCATGAAGCTTTTGTGGGACGCGACCGGCACCGAGTTCGGCGGCCGCCACGCGCTCTACGAGCTCAACTATGCCGGCGCGCCGGAAGAGGTGCGGCTGCAGGTGCTGAAAGGAGCTGAACGCGGCGGGCGGCTGAAGGCGATGGAAGAGCTCGTCGACACCTGCATGGCCGACTATGACGAGAATGGCTGGACGGGCGATACCTGGTTCAATCCGCTTGTCTCAACGGCCGAGTGAAACCAGATGGCCACGCAGATTTCGAAAGCCGATTTCCGCGACGCCATGGCGAGGGTCTGTGCGCCGGTCAACATCGTCACCACCGATGGCCCGGCAGGGCGCGGCGGCTTCACCGCCACCGCCATGTGCAGCGTCTCCGACGAGCCGCCGATGCTGCTGGTGTGCATGAACGGGCGCTCGACGCAGGCCGCCATGTTCCTGTCCAACCAGCGCTTCTGCGTCAACGTGCTGACGCATGACCACATGCATCTGGCGGGAAACTTCGCTGGCGCGGCCAGGGACATGGAGGCACGCTACGCCTCGGCGCGCTGGCAGACGCTGACCTCCGGCACGCCGGCACTCTCGGATGCGATCGTCAATTTCGATTGCGAGATCGAGACTGTACATGTCGTCGGCACGCACAATGTCATGATCGGCCGCGTCATCGACGTCCGGCACGGCAGCGGCGGCTCGGCCCTGCTCTATGTCGACCGCAGCTATACGCAGCCGACGCGGCTGGGCAGCTTTGGCGGGTGAAGCCGGGCGTCAGACGGTTTGGTGGCGGGAAGGCCTCCGCCTATCCCGTACGCGGCCGTGCCATCAGCCAGTCTTTCACCCCCGCCGATCCAGCCTCGCCACCAGCCGGTCCCCCGCCCACTGGATGCCGCAGACCAGGATGATCAGCACGATGACCACCGCGATCATGACGGACGTCTCAAATCGTTGATAGCCGTAGCGGATGGCGAGGTCGCCGAGGCCGCCGGCGCCGATGGCGCCGGCCATGGCCGAGGCACCGATCAGCGTCACCAGCGTCACCGTGAAGCCGGCGACGATGCCGGGCAGGGCTTCCGGCACCAGCACCTCGCGGATGATCGTCCAGCGGTTGCCGCCCATGGCGCGCGCCGCCTCGATCAAGCCACGGTCGACCTCACGCAACGACACTTCGGCAATGCGCGCGTAATAGGGTGTGGCGGCGATCGACAGCGGCACGATGGCTGCCCATGTGCCGATCGAGGTGCCGACGATCAGCCGCGTCACCGGGATCAGTGCCACCAGAAGGATGATGAAGGGCACCGAACGGAAGCCGTTGATGACGGCGCCGAGCGCCCGGTTCACCCACAGGCTTTCGGCAATCCCGCCGCATTCGGTGGCGATCAGTGCCAGGCCGAGCGGCAGGCCGAAGACCAGCGAGATGAGGCCGGAGGCGGCTGTCATCAGGACGGTTTCCCAGATCGAACGCAGCAGAAGTTCAAACAGGATCGGCGACATGGCCAAGCACCTCCACCCGCGCCTGGCGGGTCTTCAGGAATGTGATGATGTCAGCGAGATGATTTGCATCGCTGCCGGGAACAGACAGGAACAGCGTGCCGACGGGCTGTTGCTGGATATGGTCGATGCCGCCGTGGATGAGGCGGAAGGCGCCTGGAACAGCCGTGGCAAGGTCGGACAGCAACGGGCCGCGTGCCGCATCGCCGGCCACGTCGACGCGCAGGATCGTCTCCGCGCCGGCCGCCGGCAGCAGCCGGGCCGCCAGTTCGGCTGGCAGCTGCGGCCGGATGGCGCCGAGCAGGCTTTTGGTGATGTCTGATTGTGGGTCGGCAAACACCGACCAGACCGGCCCTTGCTCGACGATGCGCCCGGCGTCGATCACCGCAACGCGGTCGGCGATCGAGCGGACCACCTCCATCTCATGGGTGATCAGAAGGATGGTCAGCCCAAGCTGCCGGTTGATGTCCTTGAGAAGGGCGAGGATGGAGCGCGTTGTTTCCGGATCGAGCGCCGAGGTGGCTTCGTCCGACAAGAGCAGCGCCGGGCGTGCTGCCAGCGCCCGGGCGATGCCGACACGCTGCTTCTGGCCGCCCGACAGTGACGCCGGATAGGCTTTTGCCTTCTCGGACAGGCCGACGAGGTCGAGCAGTTCGGCGGCGCGCTTCAGTCGCTCGGCCTTCGAGCGGCCCTCGATCTTCAGCGGCAGCGCCACATTGTCTTCGACGGTCTTGGCCGACAGCAGGTTGAAATGCTGGAAGATCATGCCGATGCGCCGCCGCAGCGGCTGCAGCTCGCGCTCGCCAAGCCGGCTGATCTCTCGGCCTTCGATGAACACCTCGCCGGAGTCAGGCCGTTCCAGCCCGTTCAGGCAGCGGATCAGCGTCGACTTGCCGGCGCCGCTGCGGCCGATGATACCGAGGATCTCGCCCTTGCGCACGGTCAGCGAGATGCCGTCGAGCGCCGCTGTCACACCGAAGCGGCGCTTCAGCTCGACGAGGCGCACGACGTCCTGAGACGCGTCGGGCCGGCCATGGGTCGGATCGGCGGTTTCTCCGGATGCCGTGATATGCTGGTTCATGATTGTTCCTGTTCCCGAAAACGCAATCGCGGCCCGCGCCTGAGCGCGGACCGCTGTTGCTCTCGAACCGGGCTTCCGGTCGACGATCGGATCAATAGGCGCTGAGGCCGGTGCCCTTGTAGACCTTGTCGAACTCGGCCTTCACCGCCTCGTTCTGATAGGAGGCGACCAGCGTCTTCACCCAGGCCTCGTTCTCGTTACCGGCCTTCACCGCGATGAAGTTGCGGTAGGGATTGTCGGCGATCGGCTCCTGCGCGATGCGGTTTTCCGGCGTCAGGCCGCTTTTCAGCGCCCAGTCGGTGTTGACCACGGCCGCGTCGAGATCCTCGACCGAGCGGCCGACAATGCCGGCGTCGAGTTCCTTGATCACCACCTTCTTCGCGTTCTCGGCGATGTCGACGGTGGTGGCGAGAATGCCGGTGCCGTCCTTCAACTTGATCACGCCCTCGTTCTGCAGCACGCGCAGCGCCCGGCCTTCATTGGATGGATCGTTCGGCACGCCGACGACCGCGCCCTCGGGCAGGTCGGCGACTGCTTTGTACTTCTTCGAGTAGAGGCCGATCGGCCACACGCCGGTATAGCCGACGCGCACGATATGATACCCTTGAGTCTTGATCTGGTTGTCGAGATAGGGCTGGTGCTGGAAGGCGTTGGCGTCGATTTCGCCGCGCTCCAGCGCCTCATTGGGCTGGGTGTAGTCGTTGAACACCACGGTTTCGATGGAGAGGCCCTTTTCGGCGGCCTGGGCGACGACGACTCGCCAGACATCCTCGTCCTCACCGCTGATGATACCCACCTTGATCGCCTTCTTGTCCTCGGCGAACGATGCGCCGGGCGCCATCAGGCTGCCGATCGCCACGGCCGAGGCGAACAGCAGAGCAAGGCCACTGCGCCGGTTGACGGTTGACCCCGGGGAAGATGGCAAAGTGTTCTTGAAGTCGGACATGATTGATCTCTGTGGTTGTGAAGTCATGGCAGCGAGGCGGATTGCCTAGCCTTGGTCACATCCTCAGAAATTCTATCGTTTATATCAAAGAACGGGTTTCGCCGTTCTCGCCAAAGCCGGGAATATTCTCTCAAAATTTTCAAGAGCGTGAGCAAAAGCCGCCGCTTGACCGGCCGCAGCGGGTCGCGGCGCGATCTTGCGCGCCTCTGGAGGTCGTCAGATTCTCAGAGAGCCCGGCGTGCCGTCAAAGCGCGATCCACGCCGTCTTCAGTTCCAAATATTTCTCCAGCGCGTGAAGCGACTTGTCGCGGCCGAAACCGGACTGCTTGACGCCGCCGAGCGGCACGGTGATGTCGGCGCCGCCGTAGGTGTTGACGTGGACGACGCCGGCATTGATGGCGCGCACCATGCGGTGTGCTGTGGAGAGGTTGGCGGTCCACACCGCCGAGGCGAGCCCGTAGACGGTCGAATTGGCAAGCCGCACCGCCTCCTCCTCGGTCTCGAAGCGCATGACGCCGAGCACCGGCCCGAACACCTCCTCGCGGGCAACCTGCATGTCTTGCGTGACATTCTCGAAGATCGTCGGCGCCATGTAGCTGCCGCCGGTCTCGGTGAGAATCCGCTTGCCGCCGGTGACGAGACGGGCACCTTCTTTCGTCGCCCTGGCGACGAAACCGAGATTCTTGTCCAGCTGTTCGGCGCTCGATACCGCGCCGATGTCGCTGGAGAGATCGAGCGGGTCGCCGACTTTCAGCCGGGTCGTTGCCAAGAGAAGCTCGTCCATGAAACGGTCATAGACCGACGCCTGGACGAGCAGGCGCGAGCCGGCGACGCAGACCTGGCCGGAATTGCGAAAAATGCCGTTGGCCGAGACGACCGCCGCCTGTTTCAGGTCGGGAGCATCGGCAAAGACGATGTTGGGCGACTTGCCGCCGAGTTCGAGGAAGACGCGCTTCAGATTGGAGCGAGCGGAATATTCGAGCAGCCGTCGGCCGACCGGCCCCGAGCCGGTGAAGGCGATGGCGTCGACATCCATATGCAGGCCGAGCGCTTCGCCGGTGACCGCGCCACGGCCGGTGACGACATTGAGCACACCGGCGGGAAGTCCGGCCTCGCTTGCCAATTCGGCCAGCCGCAGCAGCGTCAGCGAAGCGATCTCCGGCGGCTTGACCACCACGCAATTGCCGGCGGCAAGTGCGGGCGCGATCTTCCAGGCACCGATCATCAGCGGAAAGTTCCACGGCACGATGACGCCGACGACGCCGAGCGGCTCCTTGTGGATTAGTCCGAGCACATTGTCGGCCGTTGGCGCGATCTCGCCGTAGACCTTGTCGATCGCCTCGGCATAGTAGCGGATGGTGCCGGCGGCCGAGAGCGGTTCGGCCTTGTAGGCCATGCCGATCTCGGTGCCATTGTCGCGCACGCCGAGCACGGCGAGCTCGTCGGCATGCTTTTCGACCAGCTCGGCGAATTTCGTCAGCACCTTCTTGCGAAAGGCCGGCGCTGATCGCGACCACGAGCCCTTCTCGAACGCCTTGCGCGCCGACTTCACGGCGCGGTCGATATCGGCGGCGTTGCCGTCGGCGATGCTGGCGAAAGGTCGGCCGTCGATCGGCGACGTCACCGGCAGGCTTGCGCCGCTTGTTGCCTCGATCTGCACGCCATCGATGAACAGGCCCCGTGCGCCGATCTCCGTCCTGCGCAGCGTGTCGATGGCATTCTGACTGATCATGGGTGACGGACTCCCAGGGAAACATGCAATGTGGTTGGCGCGCGGAATTCCCAGCCGCGAAACACCGGCTCCTTGCCAGGCACAAGGCTGAGATCGGGGAAGCGCAGGAGCAACAGCATTACCGCAAGGCACATCTGCTCGCGTGCGAAAAACCGGCCCGAACAGAAATGATGGCCGAAGCCGAAAGCGGCATGGTTGCCTTCGTCGCGGTTGATGTCGAAGCGGTCTGGATCGGCAAAGCGGCTCTCGTCACGGCTTGCCGAGGAGACAAGTGCGGCGACCGCGGCACCCGCCGGGATCGTCACGCCGCCAAGCTCCACCACCCGCGTCGTCTGCCGCGTCTGGGTGCCGATCGGCGCCACCCAGCGCAAGCCCTCGTCAACCGCCTTCGGCACGAAGGTGTCGGGATCGGCGAGCACCTGCCGCATCTGCTCCGGATGGGCCAGCAGACCGGCCAGGATCGAGCCGGCGCCATGTCCGGGCTCCTGCATGCCGCCAAGCAGGATGACCTTGATGCTTGGCATCAAAAAATCGATCGGCCGCGTCGTGCCCTCCGGCATGCCGTCATGTAGCATATGCGACAGCGCGGAATCATCCGGCGCGTGGACAAGCCTTTCCAGCGTCGGAAAGATGGCGTCGCCGACCTCGGCACTGATCGCGTCGGCGATCTCCTGCCGCTTCGGGTCGTTCTCGAAATTGATGGCACCCTGGGCAAGGCCATAGAACCAGCGGCGCAGCGTCGGCATGTCGATGTCGGCAAGGCCGAGCGAGCGTGCCAGGCTGAGCGTCGACACCGGTTCGAAAAAATCGGCCATCAGCTCGGCGGAGCCTTGGTTGGCGATCCGGTCGAGAAAAGGTTCGGCAATCGACCGCACGAGGTCGCCGGCATAGGCGGCGACGGTGCGCGGCCGGTATTTCGGATCGACGCCTTGGCGCAGTTGTTTGTGCGTCTCGCCATCGGTGGTCAGGATGGTGGGCTTGCCGAAGGAGCGCTCGACCGGCGACGAGCCGACGACGGCGGAGAAGATGTCGGGCGACTTGGCGACGCTCTCGACATCCTTCCAGCGGGTGACGAACCACAGGTTGACCGCGGGCACGAAAGCAACAGGCGCACTGCGCCTGAGCTCTGCATAGATCGGATAGGGATCGGCTTCCAAAGCCTCGACGGTGATATTTTCGGCAAAGCTCAAATCCGCCACTCCCCTTGTGGTGTAAGGGCGGCGTGGCACGCCGCCCCTTTGCTTTTCTCAATCTTTCAGCGGCTGGCCGAGGTTTTCGAAGGCTATGGGATCGCGGCTCTTCAGCGCGCTGGCCAGCAGCAGGCCGACGATCGCGGCGATCAGCACCAGCCCCGGCAGGAACACGCCAAGAAAGCCGCCCGCCCCGGACAGGCTGCCGAAATTGATGACGATCAGGTAGATGATGATGACGAAAGCGATGAAGGTCAGCCCGGGCAGGATGGTGGTCTTCAGCGCGTTCTCCTGGGCTGCCGGGTTGGCGCGGAAGAACATCACCACGGCCAGCGAGGCCACCGCCATCATCACGATGACGCCGAGCGTCGCGACATTGGTCAGCCACGAAAACAGCGCCAGCACCGGATCGAGGCCGAGCACGGCGAACAGGCCGACGACGACCGCAGCGAGCACACTCTGGATGACGGAAGCGACATGCGGGCTCTGGTGCACCGCATGCGTCACGCCAATCGTCTGCGGCAACAGTTTTTCGCGGCCCGAGACATAGATATAGCGCGCAACCGCATTGTGGAACGCCAGCACGCCGGCAAACAGGCTCGACACGAACAGGATGCTCATCGCCTGCGACAGCATCGTTCCGGCGTAGCGGTCGGACAGGCCGAACAGGAAGGTCGTCGGATCCTGCAGGCCTTGCAGCGTCGGCAGCAGCTTGTCGATACCGGCGCCGACCGCCATCAGCCATGCCGTGAGCATGTAGAAGACGCCGATCAGCACGACCGAAAAATAGGTGGCGCGCGGAATGGTGATCTTTGGATCGCGAGCTTCCTCGGCATAGATCGTCGTCGCCTCGAAACCGATGAAGGCGGCAAAGCAGAACAGAATGGCGATGGCCGGCGAGCCCGATGTGATCTGGCTCCAGCTGAACGGCGCCGCCGACAGGCCGCTATCGCCGCCGGTCTTGAGGATGGCGATGTCGAGGACCAGCACCACAAGATATTCGCACAGCACCAGCACCGTCAGGATCTTGGCGGAGAGGTCGACCTGCCGATAGCCGAGCACGGCGACCAGCGCGATGGCGATGAAACTCCACACCCACCAGGGCAGGTTGATGCCCCAGCCGGCGAACAGGCCTGACGTCGCGGAGCCGAGCAGGCCCATGACCCCGATCTGCATGGCATTGTAGGACAGGATGGCGATCAGCGCCGTGGCGCCGCCGGCCATGCTGCCGAGGCCGCGCGCGGCATAGGCATAGAAGGCGCCGGCATTGCCGACATGGCGTGACATGGCGACATAGCCGACCGCGAACAAAAGCAGCAGGATGGTGACGATCAGATAGGTGCCGGCAAAGCCGGCGCCATTGCCCATCAGCATGCCGAGCGGCGTGCCGCCGGCGACGGCCGTGAGCGGGGCGGCCGCCGAAATCACCATGAAGGTGATGGCGCCGACGCCAAGACTGTTCTTGCGCAGCCTGTTGGCCGGCGCCTGTTCTGCAACTGCTGTCATCGATCCCTCCTGTTTGCAAACCCTCAGGCTCGCCGGCCGAATGGCCTGTCCCATGCACTCTGGCGGTTGGTTCGTTATTTGAACCGTTATTTTGAATATAGACTTGCAAACAATGCCGATGCCTGTCAAGTTAATTCACACGTTAAATGATTGTCCCGAACCGGGAGGCAAATTTGAGTACGGTCGGAAAAGCGATCTCGCTTCTGGAGCTCTTCAGCGTCGACGAGCCCGAGCTCGGCCTGTCCGATCTGGCGCGCCGCTCGGGCTTCGACAAGGCGACGACACGGCGGCTGCTGGTTGCGCTGGCCGGCCATGGTTTTGTCGAGCAGGATATCGGCACGCGGCACTATCGCCTCGGCGCCGGCCTGTCGCGGCTGGCGCGCCTCCGCGAGGCGCGCTTTCCCTTCCTGCAGACAGCTGTTCCGCTGGTGCGGGAGCTTGCGGCATCGACGGCCGAGACCGTGCATTTGTCGGAATTCGGCGTCGACAAGCTGGTCACCGTCCATGTCGAGCATCCGGCATGGGCGAACCGGGTCAACATCGACATCGGTCAATTGCTGCCCCTGCATTCGACCGCGTCGGGTATCGCCTATCTGGCCTTCGCCCGCGACGAGACCGTCAAGGCGTGCCTGACGGGTTCGCTCGACGCCTTCACGGCCCATACGCTGATCGAGGCAGCGGCCATCTCAAGATCCATGGGCGAGGCGCGCGAGCGCGGCTATTCGATCTGCGACCAGGGCTATGAGGAAGGCGTGATCAGCGTCGCGGCGGCAATCCGCGCGGCGGATGGCTTTGCGCTCGGCACCATCGCGGTGGCGGCGCCAAAGGCCAGAACGACGGCAGCCGCGATCACGGAGCGGGGACTTGCCGTGAGGGAGGCGGCACGGGAGATTTCCATGCGCCTCAACGGCGAAAACCTGCAAATCTTGAGGAGGCAGGCCTGATGCCCTCGGAGACTGCGGCCCGCATCCTGGTCATCGGCACGGGCGACACAAAGGCCGAAGAGCTGTTGTTCATGAAACAATGCATCGAGGCATCGGGCGGCCGCGCCGTGATGATGGATGTCAGCGTGCTCGGCGACCCGCCCTAAAGCCCGGACCACGACAAGCACGCCGTGGCGCGGGCGGTGGATGTGACGATCGCCGAGATCGTTTCGAGCGGTGATGAGAACACCGCCATGACGCTGATGGCCGGCGGCGCCGTCCAACTGGTTCGCAAGCTCTATCAAAACGGCGAGATCGACGCCTTCATCGCCATCGGCGGCTCGATGGGAACCGATCTGGCGCTCGACGTGGCGCTTTGCCTGCCGCTCGGCGTGCCGAAATTCGTCGTCTCGACCATCGCCTATTCGCACCTCATCCCGCCCGAGCGCGTCGCGCCCGACCTGATGATGATCCTCTGGGCGGGCGGACTGTACGGCCTCAACTCGATCTGCAGGCTGGTCCTGTCGCAGGCCTGCGGCGCGGTCGTCGGCGCGGCCAGGATCGTGCTTGAGGACCGCGCCTCGGCACCGGCCATCGGGCCGACCATCGGCATGACCTCGCTCGGCAGCAGCTGCCTGCGCTACATGAAGACGCTGAAGCCGGCGCTGGAACGGCGCGGCTATGACGTTGCCGTCTTCCACACCACCGGAATGGGCGGCCGCGCCTTCGAATCGATTGCCGGTCAGGACCACTTTTGCGCGGTGTTCGACTTCAGCCTGCAGGAAATCACCAATCATCTTGCGGGCTCTGTCGTCAGTTCCGGCACCGACCGGTTGGAGAATGCTGGCGCTCGCGGCATTCCGCAGATCGCCGCACCCGGGGCGGTCGACATGGTCGATCTGCCGACCTGGCAGGATTTGCCGGCTAAATTCTCGACGCGGCCGTTTCATGCCCACAACAGGCTGATCGCGTCGATCACCGTCGATGCCGACGATCGCCGCCAGGTCGCCAGGACCATCGCCGCCAAACTGGGTGCCGCGAAAGGCCGCTCCGCCTTCATCCTGCCTACCGGCGGCATCCAGGAATGGGATACGCAGGGTGAGCCGCTTTATGACCCCGAAGCCCTGGCTGCCTTCGCCGATGAAATGCGCAGGGCTATTCCCGCCGGGGTCGAGTTCCACGAGATCGACGCCCATATCAACAGCGACGACTTCGTCGACAAGGCGCTCGAGATCTTCGACCGCTGGGTCGAGGAAGGCATCATCCCGCGCGGCAAGCCGGCCGAGGGAGTGGCAGCGTGAGCGCTGTTCCGGCCCAGGCACTGGTCCTCGATTTCGGCGGCGTCGTCACCCGGACGCTGTTCGAGACGCATGCCTTGACCGAACAGGCGCTCGGCCTCGCGCCGGGGACGCTGCAATGGCGCGGGCCGTTCGATCCGGGCAGCGATCCGCTGTGGCGCGCCATGCAGGCCGACGAGATCAGCGAGCGCGACTACTGGCGCTCCCGCACCAGTGAGGTCGGTCAGCTCATCGGCGAGGACTGGCAGGCGATGGAGACCTTCGTCCAACGAGCGCGCGGCGCCGAGCCGGAAAAGGTGGTGCGGCCCGAGGCCGACAGCGCCATTCGCACGGTGCATGCGGCGGGTTTTCGGCTGGCGATCCTGTCCAACGAACTCGACCTGTTCTACGGCGCCGATTTCCGCCGGCGGTTGCCTTTGCTCGGCCTGTTCGATGTGATCATCGACGCCACTTACACCGGCATCCTCAAGCCCGATCCACGCGCCTATGCCTTCGTCACCGAGGCGCTCGGCCTGCCGGCTGGCGCTTGCGTCTTCGTCGACGACCAGCGGCGCAATGTCGATGGCGGCTGTGCTGCCGGCATGCGCACGGTCCATTTCGACGTCGCTCGCCCGGCTCATTCCTATGCCGAAGCCCTCGGTCATTTCGGCCTCGTCCCAGTTGCCTGAGATTTTTTTGCGGAGTCCTCCATGCGCGACATCAATTTTCTCACCGAAACCAACGCCAAGCCGATCTGGCACCCGATGGCGCATCCGGCCGAGATGCGGGCCAACCCGCCGAAGGTGATCATGAAAGGCGAGGGTGTGATGGTCACCGACATAGCCGGCAACACTGTGCTCGACGCCGTCGGCGGTCTGTGGAACGTCAATCTCGGCTACAGCTGCGACCCGATCAAGCAGGCGATCGCCGACCAGCTTTCGGCGCTGCCCTATTATTCCGGTTTTCGCGGCACTTCGACAGGACCGTCGATCGAACTCGCCTACGAACTCTGCGAATGGTTCGAGCCGGAAGGCATGGTGCGGACCTTCTTCACCTCGGGCGGCTCGGATTCGGTCGAAACGGCACTTCGGCTGGCGCGGCAATACTGGAAGATCCGCGGCCAGGCCGACCGGACAAAATTCCTCGCCTTGAAGAAGGGCTATCACGGCACGCATTTCGGCGGCGCGTCGGTCAACGGCAATGCCAATTTCCGCCGCAACTACGAGCCGCTGCTGCCCGGCGTCTTCCACATTCCCGCGCCCTGGACCTTCCGCAACCCGTTCGATGAGACCGACCCGGTGCGGCTGGCGAAACTGTGCGCCAAGGCGCTGGAGGACGAAATCGCCTTCCAGGGCGGCGACACCATCGCCGCTTTCATCATGGAGCCGGTTCTCGGCGCCGGCGGCGTCATCGTTCCGCATGAGAGCTTCATGCCACTGGTGCGTGAGATCTGCGACCGCCACGAGATCCTGCTGATCGCCGACGAGGTGGTGACGGGCTTCGGCCGCACCGGCGCCTGGTCGGGCTCGCGGCTGTCGGGTGTGAAGCCCGATTTCATGACCATCGCCAAGGCGATCACGTCAGGTTATTTCCCGCTCGGCGCGACCTTGATCGGCGGAAAAGTCGCCGATGTCTTCGAGGCCGACAAGACCAGTTTTGGTGCGATCGGCCACGGCTATACCTATTCCGGCCACCCGGTCGGCTGCGCGGCGGGTCTGGCGGCGCTTGCCGAGACCAAACGGCTTCGCCTGAACGGGAACGCGGCGGCACGGGGCGTCGAACTCGCGGCCACGCTGGAGGGGCTGAAGGCCAGGCACGCGATCGTCGGCGATGTCAGGTACAAGGGCCTGATGGCGGCGCTGGAGCTGGTCTCGGACCGTGCCACCAAGAAGCCTGCCGACAAGAAGACCATGGCGGTGGTTTCGGAGGCGGCCTATGAGGCCGGCGTCATGCTGCGTGTGTCGGGCAACACCATCATCCTGTCGCCGCCGCTCATCATCAGCGCTGCCGATGTGACGAAGATCGGCGAAGCGCTGGATGCAGGCCTGTCGAAGGCCTGACGGGTTAGCTGGCCACAACGGAGTTTCAAGACGCAATGAGCCAATCGCAAGAGGCACTGGTTAGCCGGCGTTCCCGCCTGCTCGGCGAGAAATCGCAATTGTTCTACGACGAGCCCGTGCATCTGGTTCGCGGCGAAGGCGTCTGGCTCTACGATGCCGACGGCCGCAAATATTTGGACGCCTACAACAATGTCGCGCATGTCGGCCACTGCCACCCGCATGTGGTCGAGGCCTTGTGCCGGCAGGCAAGCCTGCTCAACACCCACACACGCTATCTGCACACCGCCATCCTCGATTATGTCGAGCGGCTGACCGCGACCTTCAATGCCAGCCTGTCGTCCGCCATCCTGACCTGCACCGGCAGTGAGGCCAACGACATCGCGCTGCGCATGGCGCAGGCCGCAACCGGCCGCATGGGCATCATCGCCACCGACGCCACCTACCATGGCAACACCACGGCGGTTTCGCAGCTCAGCACCCGCATGCCGCCGGTCGGCGGCCGCGCCCGCAATGTCAGGCTGGTGCCGGCGCCTGACAGCTATCGCCATCAGGAAGCGATGGCCAACGGCAAAGCCTTTGGCGACGCGGTGCGCGAAGCCATCGCCTCGCTGGAGCAGGATGGCATCGGCCTGTCCGGCATCATCCTGTGTCCGCTGCTCGCCAATGAAGGCTTTCCGACGCTCCCATCCGGATTTTTCGACGACGCGATGCGCGCGGTGCGTGACGCCGGCGGACTGGTCATCGCCGATGAGGTGCAGCCTGGTTTCGGCCGCACCGGCAGCCATTTCTGGGGCCACCAGCGCGCCGGCTTCGTGCCCGACATCGTCACCATGGGCAAGCCGATGGGCAACGGCCATCCGGTCGCCGCGGTGGTCACCACCAAGGACACATTGGCGACCTTCCGCAACGCTTTCCGCTACTTCAACACCTTCGGCGGCAACCCGGTTTCCTGCGCGGTGGCGAATGCCGTTCTCGACGTCATCGAGCAGGAAGATCTCGTCGCCAACGCGCGTAATGTCGGCGCCTATGCGCTTGGGCTGCTGCGCCCGCTGGCGGATCGGCATGAATGCATCGGCGAGGTCAGGGGCGCCGGCCTGTTCTTCGGCGCCGAACTGGTTCACGACCGCGAGACGCGCGAGCCGGCGCCCGACATTGCCGAGCAGGTCGCCAACCGCATGCGCCACCGCGGCGTGCTGATGGGCAAGACCGGCATCCACGGCAATGTGCTGAAGATCCGCCCGCCCATGCCGTTCTCGCGCGACAATGCCGACGCCCTGATCGGCGTCCTCGACCAGGTGCTGGGTGAAGTCGGCGGAGTGAAGGCGTGAACGCTGCTTCCACGCAATCAGGGTCCGAGACGGCAGCGGACGTCACGGCGCTCGCCAGGCGTGCGCTAGCCCATTGGGGTATTCGTGAGGGTGAGCCGGAGCTGCTGAAATTCCGCGAGAACGCGGTTTTCCGGATCCGCTTGCCCGATGGCCAGCCGGCCGCCATGCGCATTCACCGGCTTGGCTATCACACGGACGCCGCCTTGCGCTCGGAACTGCAATGGATGGGTTTTCTGCAATCGGCCGGCATCGCCACGCCATCTGCGGTCGCCACGCCGGCCGGCGATCTGTTCGTGCTTGTCAGCGCGAACGCCACAATGCAACCCCGGCAAGTCGATTGCCTGAGCTGGCTGGAAGGCCGCGCCGTCGGTGCGCGAGGCGTGCCGCTGGATTTTACGCCCGAGCAGGCAAGACGGGTCTTTACCGCGATGGGCCGAACCATCGCCCACATGCACAATGTCACATCTGCCTGGGCGCCTCCGTCCGGCTTTGCCCGCCATGCCTGGGATTTCGATGGCTTCTTCGGCGCGAACCCGAATTGGGGCCGCTTCGAGACCTCGCCCTTCCTCGACGGCCCTCATCGCGAGCTGGTTTTCCAGGCGCGGGAAAAGGCCGTGAAGGCGCTGTCGGAGCATGAACGCAGCGCCCGCAATTTCGGCATCATCCACGCCGATCTGGTGCGCGAGAACGTGCTCGTCCATGACGGCGCGATCCGCATCATCGACTTCGACGATTGCGGCCATGGCTGGCACATGTACGACCTTGCCGTCGCGCTCTACCAGAACCGCGATGAGGCGATCTATCCGCTGATCGAGGCCGCTTTGCTCGAGGGCTATCGGCAGGAGCGGGCACTGACCGCGCGCGACATCGCCGCGCTGCCGCTGTTTTCGGCGTTGCGTGCCTTTGCTTTCCTCGGTTGGGTGCAGAGCCGCGTCGAAGGCGACATCACCAGGGATGTCGGCCAGCGTATGTCGGCCATCGCAGCCGATGTGGTGATTGCCTATCTGCGTGGCGAATAGGGCCGATCAATAAGAACTGGCGGGTCATCAGCCCTTCGCGAAATGGATGCTGACCGTGCCCGAACTGCCGAAATCGGCGACGATCGTGTCGCCGGGCCGCGCCTCGATCGGCCGCACGAAGGATCCCGAGAGCACCACCTCGCCAGCCGCGATCGACATGCCGTAGCGGGCGAGCCTGTCCGCCAGCCAGGCGATGCCCATGGCCGGGTGGTTGAGCACGCCGGCGCCAAGCCCGGTTTCCTCTACCTCGGCGTTGCGCGAGACGATGGCGCCGATCCAGCGCATGTCGGCTTCCTCAGGCCGCTGCGGCCGGCCGCCGATGACGATGCCGGCATTGGCGGCATTGTCGGAAATCGTATCGAAGAAGGTGCGCACCTTCTTCGTCTCGGCATTGACGCGCTCGATGCGCGTATCGAGGATTTCCAGCGCCGGCGTGATGTAGTCGGTGGCGTTAAGCACGTCGGAGATGGTCACGCCGGGGCCTTTCAGCGACGCCTTCATGACGAAGGCGATCTCGGCCTCGACGCGAGGCTGGATGAAGCGGCCGGCCGGCACCGTCGCGCCGTCATTGAAGAACATGTCGTCGAACAGCACGCCCGAATCCGGCGTGTCGATGGCAAGCGCGTACTGCATTGCCTTCGATGTCAGCCCGATCTTCCAGCCCTTCGGCTTCAGCCCGGCATCGATCTTGCGCGCCACCAGCGCCGCTTGCACGCGATAGGCGTCTTCCATCGTCGCATCGGGAAAATCGAGGCTGAGCAGACGGATCTGGCGGCGCGACCGCTCGGCCTCGAACAGCCGTGCCGCGGCGTCCTCCACCTGTTCCGGGGTCATTGCGCTGCCTCGTCGACGACACCGTTTCTGAGCACGCCGATGCCTTCGGCCTCCACCTCGATCACGTCGCCGGGCTTCAGCCAGATCGGCGGCTCGAAGCGGGCGCCGGCGCCGGCCGGCGTGCCGGTGACGATGATATCGCCCGGCACCAGCGTGGTGAAGGTCGAGATGTAGTTGATGATCTTGCGGAAGGAAAAAATCATCCGGCTGGTGCGGTCCTGCTGGCGCAACTCGCCATTGACGCGGGTGGTCAGCGCGATATCGGCGATCTGCGCCTCTTCGCTGAACGGCACCAGCCATGGGCCGATCGAGCCGCTGCGGTCGAAATTCTTGCCTTGCGTGACGTTGAACTTGGCATGCCGCACCCAGTCGCGGATGGTGCCTTCATTGCACAGCGACAGCGCCGCGATATGGCCGAGCGCGTCGGCCTCGGCAATGCGCCGGCCGGCCTTGCCGATGACGATGACGATCTCGCCCTCATAGTCGAGCTGCGGTGATTCCGGCGGCCGCACCAGCGGCGCGCCATGGCCGACGAAAGATCGGGGGAAGCGGATGAACAGTGACGGGTTGGAGGGCGCTGCCTGGCCGTCCTTGTACTCCTCGTTGCGGTCCGGATAGTTGACGCCGACGCAGATGATCTTTTCCGGTGACGGGATCGGGATTTCATAGGCGATGGCGTCGAGCGGGAAATCTGGGGCGAAGGCCTCGGCCGCTTCCGCCAGCCGCCGCAAGGCGCCGGCCTCGATCACTTCACGCAGCGTCGGCCACTGGCCGTAACGAGCCGACAGGTCGATAACGCCCTTGCTCGTGATCGCGCCATAGCGCGCCTTGCCGCCGACGGTGAAGGTGGTGAGCCGTGCGGGGTTCATGCTGCGGCTCCGGCGATGGTGGTGGGCGAGGGGGCGTGACGGAACGCTGACATTGATTAGAATCCCACTACGGCGCTATGATCGGCGACGCCGTCAAATCCGGCTGGCGTGCCTTCGCTCCGGCAAACGCACTGCCCTCCTCGAACCAGCTTTTCGGCGCCGGCGCGCCCCACAGCGTCTGGCGCTGCGGGTCCTTGAGGTCCCATTTGATCGGCTCGAGGTCCGGATCGACCGTCTGGTAATCCGAACAGTAGATCTCGATGCGGTGATTGTCCGGGTCTCTGACATAGAGGAAGAATGCGTTGGAAATGCCGTGCCGGCCGGGGCCGCGTTCGATGTTCGGCAGATAGCCCGTCGTTGCCATCAGATCGAGCAGGTCGATGATGTTGAGCGGCGTCGGCACCCAGAAGGCGACATGGTGCAGGCGCGGCCCGATGCCGTTGGTGAAGGCGATGTCGTGCACGCCGCCCTTGCGGTGCGTCCACGCCGCCCACAGCTTTCCGCTGCTGGCGTCCTCGGTATACTCGGTCACCCGGAAGCCGAGCTCGTTGTAGAAGGCGACGGACTCGTCGACATTGGGCGAGAAGCAGTTGAAGTGGTCGATGCGCAGCGGCTTGACGCCCTTGTAGAGCGCATACTTCTGGTGGATCGGCGGCAGCCGCTCCATCTCCGCGTAGAATTCAAGCGGAATGCCGTGCGGATCGCGGGTGCGGAAGGTGCGCGACTGGTAAGGCCGCTCGACCCATTCCACCGGCAGGCCCTTGTCCTTGAAGAAATGCACTGCCTTATCGAGGTCTTCATCCGAGAAGACCTTGAAGCCAAGGTCGCGCGCTTCTGCCGTGGCCGCCTTCTTCAGCACGATGCAATGGTGCCCACGCTCCTCCAGCGCCCTGAGATAGATGGTGTCCGATGTCTCGTCGGTGACCTGCAGGCCGAGCGTATCGACATAGAAGGCGCGGGATTTGGCGAGGTCGGTGACGGCCAGCTCGACATGGCTGAGGCGCACGATGTTGAAGGCGGGGTAGAGATTGGGCTTGGGCAAGGGCATCTGATTTCCTCCGGTCAGCCGCCGAGTTTCTGGATCGCGTGCGCCGTCGTCGCAAAGGCTACGTTCTTCGTCTCCATGTAGAAGTCGAAGGAATGGTCCCCGCCGTCGCGGCCGATGCCGGAATTCTTGACGCCGCCGAACGGTGTCGGCAAATGGCGCACATTCTCCGAGTTGACCCAGATCATGCCGGCGTCCAGCGCATCGGTGAAGCGGAAGGCGCGGGTGACGTCCGAGGTCCAGAGATAGCCGGTCAGGCCGTATTGCGTGTCGTTGGCCAGCGCAAGCGCCTCGGCCTCGTCGTTGAAGGGAATGGCGCTCAGCACCGGCCCGAAAATCTCCTCCTGCGCAATGCGCATGCCGTTGGTGACGTTGGTGAACAGTGTCGGGCCGACATAACAGCCGCCGCCCGGCCCATCGACCTTGCCGCCGCCGACGGCGAGCGTGGCCCCCTCCGACCTGCCGATCTCGATATAGGACAGCACCTTCTTTTCATGCACCGGATGGATGAGCGGCCCGACCACCGTTTTCGGATCGAGCGGGTGGCCGACGACGATGCGCTTCGCCCTCT
>NZ_RZTC01000071.1:0-23651 GCF_004023165.1 Mesorhizobium sp. M7A.F.Ca.MR.176.00.0.0
CCGCCCCTCATCCGCCTGCCGGCACCTTCTCCCCGTATAGTGACGGGGAGAAGAGGGCAGCCGCGCCCTCGGCACCTATTTGGTGGCGTTGAAAATTGGCGAAGCGCCGGTGACTGCGTCTTTCTCCCCGTCACTATACGGGGAGAAATGTCCGGCAGGACAATGAGGGGCAGCGCTACCCTAGAACAAGTTCATCACTGCCCCGGCGCGATCAGCCTGAAATCCGGCAGCTCACGCAAAACCAGTTCAGGCCCGGCCGGCGAATAGACGACGAAAAGCTGCATCGGCTCGTCGCCGGTGTTCAGCGTCGAATGAAAGCGGCTTTCCGGGACATAGATGGTGCAGCCGGGACCGACTTTTGCGACCACCGGATTGCCCTTTTCGTCCTCGACCATCTGCTCGCCATGACCGGAGATGACGAAGATGATTTCTTCCGCGCCCGGATGGTTGTGGCGCGTGTGACCCTTGCCGGACGGCAGGTCGACGACGCCGCCGGAAAACCGGGTTGCGCCATTCACTTCGGGCGCCACCGTCAGCGCCAATTTTCCCCAGTCGAAGCCGAAGGCGCTGACGTCCTTCGGATAGACAAACATTTTGCTCTTGTCGGTCATTTCTCTCATCCCTTCTTTTTCTTCGTGGTCTTCTCGCCACCAAGCGTCACCGATTTGAAATCAGCGGTCTGCCTGGCGATTGCGGCTTCCGCCGGCAGCCGTTCCATCGAGCTGGCGCCATAGAAGCCGTGCAGGCCCTTGGCATGGGAGAGAATGTAACGGGCGTCGTCCGGCATCGAGATCGGGCCGCCATGGCAAAGCAGGATGACATCCTTACGCACCGAGCGCGCGGCATTGGCGATGGCGTCGATCTCGACGATGCAGTCGTCGAGCGACTTGGCTGAGGTGGCGCCGATCGAGCCGCCGGTCGTCACGCCCATATGGGCGACGATGATGTCGGCGCCGGCCTTGGTCATGGCGCGGGCCTCGTCGGGGTTGAAGACATAGGGCGTGGTCAAGAGGTCGAGCTTGTGCGCCTCGGCGATCATGTCAACCTCGTGGCCGAAGCCCATGCCGGTCTCTTCGAAACTCTGCCGCATGCTGCCGTCGAACAGGCCGATGGTGGGAAAATTCTGCACGCCGGAAAAGCCCATCGTCTTCAGCTCTGCCAGCAGCAGCGGCATGATGACGAAGGGGTCGGTGCCGTTGACGCCGGCCAGCACAGGCGTGTGTCTGACCACCGGCAGCACCTCGTAGGCCATCTCCTTGACGATCTCGTTGGCATTGCCATAGGCGAGCAGGCCGGCGGCCGAGCCGCGCCCGGCCATGCGGTAGCGGCCGGAATTGTAGATGATGATGAGGTCGATGCCGCCGGCCTCCTCGGCTTTCGCCGACAGGCCGGTGCCGGCGCCGCCGCCGACGATCGGCACGCCCTTGTCGATCATTCCCCTGAATTTCTTCAATATGTCCTTGCGCGGTATGGCGGGCATTTTTGAGATCTCTCACTGTCTGGCGATGTCGAGGAAGGCCGATGTTGCAGCCTTTGCGAATTCCGGGTCGTTGATATGCAGCGGCAGGCGCGTCACGCGGCGCTTGCCGTTGGGCTGGATGGTGCGCTCGATGGCTTCGAACAGAACGGCGTCGGCTTCCGGGTCGAAGAAGGCGCCGCCTTCGATGTCGAGCGCCGAGACGCCTTTTTCCGGGATGAGAAGATGCACCGGCCCTCCGCAGCGGGCGAGCCTGGTGCCGATCCACTCGCCGATCGCGCGGCATTCGTCCGCCGTGGTGCGCATCAGCGTGACATTGGGATTGTGTTCGTAGAACAGCCGATCGCGATAGGGCTCCGGAATGGTCGAAGGCGCCCAGAAGTTCACCATGTCGAGCGCGCCGACGGAGCCGACATAGGGCAGCCCCGTGCGAACTATGGCGCCGAAACGATCCTCCGTCGCCGGCAGCACACCGCCGAACAGCAGATCGCAAACTTCGGTCGTGGTGATGTCGACGACGCCGGACAGCAAGCCGCTGTCGGCCAGCTTTTCCATGCTGCGGCCGCCGGTGCCGGTGGCGTGGAAGACCATGCAGTCATATCTGGAACGGAGCTGGTCGGCGATGGCGGTCACGCAAGGCGTTGTGACGCCGAACATGGTGAGGCCGATCGATGGTTTGCCGTCGGGTGGCGGCGCCGGCTTGGTTGCCATGCCTACGATCGCCTGGGCGGCATTGTGCAGCACGACACGGGAGATCCGGTTCAGTCCGGCCATGTCGGTCACCGCCGGCATCATGATGATGTCGGAGACATCGACATAGGGAGCGGTATCGCCGGAGGCGAGCGTCGAGACCATGATCTTGGGCAAGCCGAGCGGCAGGGCGCGCATGCCCGATGTGATGATCGATGTGCCGCCACCGCCGCCGATGCCGATCATGGCTGCGATGTCGTTGCGCGATTGGGCAAAGCGGGCGAAGGCGATGCCCATCGCGGCGACCGCGGCGCCACGGTCATTGCCGCCGAGCACGGCGTCACGGCCGCCGGGATGATGGTCGGCGATTTCCCTCGCGCCGATGTCGACGGGGATGGTTGCGTCGCGCGTTCCGACATCGACACGACAAACGAGGGCGCCCGCAGCAGTGATCGCATCGGCCAGGAAGGCGAGCTCCTCGCCCTTCGTGTCCGCGGTACCCGCCACATAGATACGCTTCATTGCGCTCCCCCGATCCTGGCAGGCGCGATGCCGCCCCCATTGCTCATTGCCCGGGCCACTCGACGATGCGGACACCATTGCAAATTTTTGAGACGCGCGTATCGTATTGGCATGAATGTCTCACGTCAACAATCCGCTGCGAGCGACGACGCTGAACGGGCAACCGGCCCGGTGCCCGAACGTGGTCCGCGCGCGCGGACCAAACGGCTGATGCTGGAGACGGCAACAAGGCTGATGCAGGCGGGCGTCACGCCCTCGGTCAGCGAGGTCGCCGAGGCGGCCGAGGTTTCCCGTGCCACCGCCTATCGTTACTTCCCGAGCCAGTCGGCACTGGTGCAGGCCGTCGTCGACGAGGGGCTGGGGCCAATCCTCACCTGGCAATCGACCTCCGCCGATGCCGAGCGCCGGGTCGCGGAGCTGTTCGATACGGCCATGCCGCGCATCGAGGCCTTCGAAGCCACGTTCAAGGCAGCACTGAAGCTGTCGCTCGATCAATGGGCGCGGCGTCAGGCCGGCACGCTGGGCGCTGAGCCCGCCTTTACGCGCGGCCATCGCATCGACTTGCTGAAGGATGCGATCGCGCCGCTCAAGAGCCGTTTGCCGCCGCGCGACTTCAAGCGGCTGGCGCAGGCGCTGTCGCTGATCTTCGGCGTCGAGGTGCTGATTGTGCTCAAGGATATCTGGGGACTGGACAGCCGCCGGACGAGGGCGGTCGCGCAGTGGGCAGCCGGGGCGCTGGTGCGTGCGGCAGTCGCGGAATCGGTCGATGAAGGAGGCAGCCCCGATCCGAAGGCAGTCATGAAATAGAGCCTATCTGGTTCGACCAGATTGGCATGCACGCTACTGATCTTAGCCGTTGAGTGGGGTGTCGGACAATACCCAATCATATCACTGAGTAGGAAAATCTTGGTAAAACAGGCAGATAAAGCCGGAATCCGATGGCAATGACCACGTCAAGCTGTCAAGAAAGGGCTTGACGTGCATGCAAAATTGGTAATACCAGATTGGATCAGAAAAGCGGATCGAAAGTGAGGGCTGCGATCCATTTTCCGGCAGGGGCGAGGAGGCTCGAAACCGGGAAGGTGCGATCACGGGAGGAACTACCAGGGCCGGCCCCGTTGCCGGCTCGCACGATAAGGTAGAACGCGCACAAGGGAGGAAATCATTATGCGCAAGTTAGTGACCAGCGCACTTGCTGGTATCGGCTTAACGCTTGCCTGCGGAACGTCCGTTTACGCGCAGGACAAAGAACTCACCATATTCTGGGCGGAATGGGATCCGGCGAACTATTTGCAGGAACTCGTCAATCTCTACGAGGCCGAGACCGGCGTGAAGGTCACGGTCGAAACCACACCTTGGTCCGACTTCCAGACCAAGGCATTCACCGAGTTCAACGCCAAGGGCAGCGCCTACGACATGGTGGTCGGCGACTCGCAGTGGATCGGTGCCGCATCCGAGGCGGGCCACTATGTCGACCTTACCGACTTCTTCAACAAGCATAATTTGAAGGAGGTGATGGCGCCGGCGACTGTCAAGTACTACGCCGAATATCCGTCGGCCTCTGGCAAGTACTGGTCGATCCCGGCCGAGGGTGACGCAGTCGGCTGGTCCTACCGTAAGGACTGGTTCGAGGACCCCAAGGAAATGGAAGCCTTCAAGGCCAAGTATGGCTACGATCTCGGCGTGCCGAAGGATTTCAAGGCGCTGCGCGACATTGCCGAATTCTTCCACCGTCCCGACCAGAAGCGCTACGGCGTCGCCATCTACACCGACAATTCATATGATGCCCTGGTGATGGGCGTCGAGAACGCCATCTTCTCCTACGGCGGCGAGCTTGGCGACTATGCCACTTACAAGGTCGACGGGATCATCAACTCCGATCAGAACGTCAAGGCGCTCGAGGTCTACAAGGAACTCTATTCCTTCACACCTCCTGGTTGGGCCAAGAGCTTCTTCATCGAGGACAACCAGGCGATCACCGAGAATCTGGCTGCGATGAGCATGAACTACTTCGCCTTCTTCCCGGCGCTCATCAACGAAGCCTCGAACCCGAATGCCAAGAACACAGGCTTCTTCGCCAACCCGGCCGGCCCGAACGGCGACCAGTTCGCCGCGCTCGGCGGCCAGGGCATCTCCGTCATCTCCTATTCCAACAACAAGGAAGAGGCGATGAAGTTCCTGGAATGGTTCATCAAGGACGAGACGCAGAAGAAGTGGGCGGAACTCGGCGGTTACACGGCAAGTGCCAAGGTGCTCGAGTCGCCTGAATTCCAGAACGCCACGCCTTACAACAAGGCCTTCTACGAAACCATGTTCAAGGTGAAGGACTTCTGGGCGACGCCGGAGTACGCCGAGCTGCTCATCGCGATGAACCAACGCGTCTATCCGTACATCACCGGCAATCAGGGCACGGCCAAGGAAGTGCTCGATTCGCTCGCCGCGGACTGGAACGCGACGTTCAAGAAGTACAACCGCGTGAAGTAAGCGGTACTAACGCTCGGAAGGGGTGGGAGCCCACCCCTTCCGTTTTCTTTTCTCAAGGAAGGAACTGGCTTTGGCCACTGCAGTCATGACCACGCTGGATCCCAACTCGCGCTCCGCCACCCGCGGCATGAGCGACCTCACGATCCGAAATCTCTTCATCATTCCGACGATCGTTTTCCTGATCGTCTTCAACATCTTTCCACTGCTCTATTCGCTCGGCTATTCGTTCACCGACTTTCGCGCGTCGAGCCCGGCGGCGGCCAATTTCGTCGGACTGCAGAATTACCGCGAACTGCTCAACGACCCGTTCATCTGGTCGAATTTCGCCATCACCGCCAAATATGTCATCGTCTCCGTGGTCGGTCAGGTCATCGTCGGCTTTGGCGTGGCGTTGCTGCTCAACCGCGATATCCCGCTGAAGGGCCTGCTGACGACACTGCTGCTGTTGCCGATGATGCTGTCGATGGCCGTCGTCGGTCTGTTCTGGAAACTGCTCTATGATCCGTCATGGGGTGTCATCAACTATGCACTCGGCCTCGGCAATTTCGAGTGGCTGTCTAACCCTGACATGGCGCTCTACGCGGTTGCCATCACCGACATCTGGATGTGGTCGCCCTTCGTCATGCTGCTGTCGCTTGCCGGCCTGTCGGCAGTGCCGAAGCACCTCTACGAGGCGGCGGCGATCGACCGCGCCGGCTCGTTCTATACCTTCTTTCGCATTACGCTGCCGCTGGTCGCGCCGATTCTGATGATCGCGATCATCTTCCGCACCATGGAGGCGTTCAAGACCTTCGATCTCGCCTACATCCTGACCAGCCAGCCAACCACCGAGGTGATCTCGATCCGGCTCTACAAGATGGCGTTCCAGGAATGGCAGACCGGGCGCTCCTGCGCGCTTGCCTACATCGTGCTGATCATGGTGCTGGCTATCACCAACATCTACGTCAAATACCTCAACAAGGTGAAGGAGCGCTGAGATGGCCGCCGTCCGCACTTCTTCCGAAATCGGCTTCAATCGCGTCGCCATCGTCGTTGTCCTTTTGGTGACGATCATCTTCCTGGCGCCGATCTACTGGATTGCCTCGACGGCGTTCAAGCCGCGCAATCTTGCCACGACCATCCCGCCGACGGTGGTGTTCCAGCCGGAGATATCGCCCTTCGTCAAACTGTTCACCAAGCGCTCGCAACTGCGTAGCGCGCCGACGCCGGAAGAGTATGCGGCAGCGCCCTGGTGGGAGCGCGTCGTCTTCGACGGCGGTGAAAAGATCGTGCGCGACGGCAAGGGCCAGGTGCAATGGTCCGGCTATCCGAGCCGCTTCATGAACTCGCTGATCATCGCCATCACCTCCACGGTGCTGGCGGTCGGCATGGGCACCTTCACCGCCTATGGCTTTTCGCGCTTCAAGGTGAAGGGGGAGGCTGACCTGCTCTTCTTCATCCTGTCGACACGCATGCTCCCGCCGGTGGTGGTGGCGATCCCGATGTTCCTGATGTACCGGGCGGTCGGCCTCAACGACACGCATGTGGGCCTGATCATCCTCTACACCGCCTTCAACCTATCCTTCTCGGTGTGGCTGATGAAGGGTTTTATGGATGAGATACCGAAAGAGTATGAAGAGGCGGCCCTGGTCGACGGTTACACGCGCATGGAGGCCTTCTTCAAGATCGTGCTGCCCGAGGCGGCCACCGGCATCGCCGCCACCGCGGTGTTCTGCTTCATCACCGCGTGGAACGAATATGCCTTCGCACTGATCATGACCAACCGCCGCGCCCAGACCGCACCGCCCTTCATCCCGAGCCAGGTCGGCTCGGGCCTGCCGGACTGGACGGTGATCGCCGCCGGAACCTTTCTATTCCTGCTGCCGGTCGCGATCTTCACGTTCCTGCTCCGCAACCATCTGCTGCGCGGCATGTCCTTCGGAGCGATTCGCAAATGAGCTTTCGTGCCATCAACCAGAAATATCTGGAGCCCGGTTCGCAGGTGCTGATGGTGCTCGGCATCATAGCACTCTGCCAGCCCTGGAACCTGTTGTTGCACACATATGGCCTGACCATCATCCTGATCGGGCTGGTCGGCTTCAACGTCACCTCCAAGATCGCGCCTGAGGAAAAGGCCGGCACCGGCCAGGTGCGCAATCCGGGAGCACAGCATTGACCCAGATCGAGCTTCGCGGCGTCCAGAAATTCTTCGGCGCCGTCCAGGTCATCAAGGACCTGAACCTCAAGATCGCCGACAACGAGTTCATCGTTCTGCTCGGCCAGTCGGGCTGCGGCAAGACGACGACGCTGCGGGCCATCGCCGGGCTGGAAACGATCGACGAGGGCGACATCCTCATCGACGGCAAACCGATCCAGCATCTAAAGGCCGCCGACCGCGACATTGCCATGGTCTTCCAGTCGTTCTCGCTCTATCCGCATATGAGCGTCTACGAGAACATCGCCTTCCCCTTGCGCGCCACGCGCAAGAGCAAGACGGAGATCGACAGCGAGGTTCGCTCCGTCGCCAAGACGCTGCAGATCACCGATCTGCTGGACAAGAAGCCATCGGCGCTCTCGGGTGGCGACATGCAGCGCGTCGCCATTGGCCGGGCGCTGGTGCGGCGGCCGAAGGCCATGCTGATGGACGAGCCGATCGGCGCGCTCGACGCCAAGCTGCGCGAGGAGATGCGGGCCGAGATCAAGCGGCTGCACATCAAGCAAGGGTCGACGACCATCTATGTGACGCACGACCAAGTCGAGGCGATGAGCCTCGCCGACCGCATCGTCATCATGCATGAAGGCGTGCTGCAGCAGGTCGGCTCGCCCGACGAGGTCTATTCGCACCCGGCCAATCTGTTCGTGGCGCAATTCGTCGGCAGTCCGGTGATGAACGTCGCCGATGCGGCAGTCGCCGAGACGGCGTCCTCGGTCTCGGTGACGGTCGGCGGGGCTCCCGCCGGCTTCGAGTTCCCGCGGGCGCTGCTGTCGAAGCTCAACGGCCATGCAGGCGGCCAGCTCGCGCTCGGCATCCGGCCGGAAGGCGTTCTCATCCGCCGCGAGGCGACGGAGGGGTTTTTGCCGGTCGAGACGCAGATCGTCGAGCCGCTTGGCTCCTTCGACATTGTCGATCTCAAGGTCGGCTCAAAGATGCTGCGCGCACGCACCAAGAGCGGCTTCGTCGCCGGTCCCGGCCAGAAGGTGTTCGCCAGGATCGATCCGGCCCAAGCGCATTTCTTCGACACGGCAAGCGGCAAGTCGCTGGGAGTGAGATTGTGATGGCCGAAGGACACGAAAGGCCAATGACTTGGCCTTTCGAACAATCGAACGCCCGGAGCTATAGCGGAGGGCAGACGCCCTCGAAAAAGAGATCGGGACGATAGACATGGCCCATATCCAGCTCAAGAACATCTCGAAGACTTTCGGCAACCACACTGCGCTCACCGGGCTCGATCTCGATATTGCCGATGGCGAGTTCTTCGTGCTGCTGGGCGAGACGGGCGCCGGCAAGACGACGACGCTGCGGCTTATCGCGGGCCTGGAAAAGCCGAGCGAAGGCCAGGTCTTCATCGACGGCGTCGACGTCGCCGACTGGGGTGCGGCCGAGCGTGACGTGGCGCTGGTGCTGCAGCAATACTCGCTCTATCCGCGCTACACGGTGCGCGAAAATCTCGAATTCCCGCTGAAGCCGAAAATTCGCCGGCTGCCCGACGCCGAGATCAAGGATCGCGTCGACCGTGCCGCCCGTACGCTGCGGATCGAGCACCTGCTCGACCGCAAGACGGATCGGCTGTCCGGCGGCGAGATGCAGCGCGTCTCGATCGGCCGCGCCATCGTGCGCAAGCCGCGTGTGTTCCTGATGGACGAGCCGCTGTCTGCGCTCGACGCCAAGCTGCGCGAGGCGCTGCGGACTGAACTGAAGAACCTGCAGATGCAGCTCGGCGCCACCTTCCTGTTCGTCACCCACGACCAGATCGAGGCGATGTCGATGGGCGACAAGGTCGGCGTGCTCAACCATGGCCGCATCATTCAGACCGGCACGCCGCACGAGATCTACAACAATCCGCGCGATACCTATGTGGCGAGCTTCGTCGGCTCGCCGCCGATGAACCTCATCGACGGCAAGCTTGTGAACGGCCGCGCGGTGATGGCTCCGTTGAACTTCGAACTGCCTTTTTCGGGGGGAGCCAAAGCGGGCGGGGCGACCGACGGTCGCCCGCTCGTCTTTGGCATTCGTCCCGAGGACGTCTATCTCGAGAGCGGCGCGCCGGTCGAGGCGCATGTTCACGACGTCGAGAACCACGGCGTCGAAAAGATCCTGACGCTGCGCGTCGGCGACGCGACACTGCGTGCCACCGTGCCGGCCAGGACCGACGTCGCCATCGAGCAGGCGGTGCGCTTTGCCTGGAACCCCGACAAGGTGGTGCTGTTCGACAAGGGCAGCGGCGTCAGCTTGCGACACGCCTCATAAAGCGCGTCGCGCTGAAACGGATTCATGCGACGCGCTTTAGGTCTTTGTTTTGTGCATGTCGTTCTCCCAAAACCGAGGTCACTTTTGGGCGACATGCGTGAGGCCGCATCCCAGCCTATTTCTGGAAGTAGGTCTCGTAGGGCGTGTCGTTGATCAGCAGGATCACGCATTCCGTGTCGGAGACGCAGGCGTCGTCATGCATCTCATTGGCTTTCTGGGTCCAGTAGGATCCAGGAGGCAGTTCGACCTTGGTCGCCTCGCCGCCATCCATCTGCCAGTGCGCCCACAGCCCCTTTATGACCACCGCGCGATAATCCGCGGTGTGCGCATGGACAGGTGCACGCCAGTTGCCGGGAACCTTCAGCAACGTGCCTGCCGGGCCCTTGGCCCGCTCGCCCCACAATGGGCCAAGACGATGCGGCTGGTCGGGTACTTCCGCCACATAGGGGATCTTGTCGGCCGGCAGGTAGCTGTCCTCGAGGGCAAAGGCGCGCCCGGGAACCGCAAGCATGACGGCGAGTGCGATGACCTTCGGATGATTTGGCATTGGTTCTCCTCTTCGGACCGACTGGACGCCGGCCTCTGGCTGCCTGGTTCTGGCAAGCTATTGCATGCGGGTGGCCCGGCAATGGCATTGCGTCCGGAAGGCTTGGCAATTCATCCAGACCCGGCAATTCATCCAGACCCTGCGATCCATGGCCGCGGATCCGGGATCGTCTCAGCGGTTTTCGGAGGTGCCGTCGACGGTGCGCAGGTGGCTGGGCGCGATGCCTATGATGCGCTTGAACGCCCGGCTGAACGACGCTTCGGAATCGTAACCCAGTCTGGCGGCGACCACCGAAACCCGCATCCGATCGTCGATAAGCCATTGCCGCGCCTGGTGCATGCGTATCCGGGCGACATATCTCGCCGGTGTTTCGCCAACGACGGCCGTGAAGCGTTCGGCGAAGGCCGATCGCGAGGCGCCCATTTCGCGCGCCAGCGCTTCGACAGTCCAGTTCCTGTCGGGCTGCAGATGAATGGCGGCAAGTACGCGGCCGATGTCGCGATCCCTGATCGCCGCGATCCAGCCTCTGGTGTCGCCGCCGCTGTTTTCCACCCATGAACGGATGATGCTTGCAGCCAGTACGTCGGCCAGCCGCGCCAGCATGCCGCCGGAACCAGCGCGGTTCATGGTGATTTCGCCGGCCATGGCTTCCAGCAGATGCGGAATACCTGGCTCGCCAGCCATCAATTCCTTGGCGCGCATCATGTCCGGCATCATGCCCAGCAAGGGGTGCGATCCGTCCAGATTGAAGCGCATGCTGCCGCAAAACAGCAGGGTTTTTGGACCCCGGCCGCCGTTCGAGACATTGAAGAAATTGTCCTGCAAAGGCTCGACAGTGTAGCTTTCGATCGGCACGGCAGGAATGCCAGGCGCGCTGGCAACGACATGCTCGGCGCCGCGCGGCAAGAGCAACGCATCGCCGGGTGTTAGCTCAATCCATTCTCCGGCTGGCGAAAACAGCCAGCATCCGCGGCGGCCAATGAAGTGAAACCGCGCAGCCTTCTGGGCTGGAAACAACACGGCCCACGGCTCTGAAAGTTCGCAGCGGCCATAGTCGACGCCATCAAGCCGCAATCCGCGCAAGATGTCGGTGAGCGGACCCTCCGAGGCCGGCAAGGCAGTCTTGGGCGAGGTGAAAACCATGCGGATTTTTCTAGAGCAGTTCATCGTTTAACGGAAACGTTGAACCGCTCTATCTCTTTGTTTTGACGCAATTCCGGACGGAAAAACCGCTTCACACTTTTCCTGGAATTGCTTTAGCCTGGAATCGCCAGTCCGTCACGGCCTCCATGTGTCGGCTCAGGGCAACGAACTCGGGTCAACGGGTTCCTTCGGAGCTTTCGCCGCGACGCAGGCTGACGGAGCATCAAACGAAAAACCCGCATGCGCGGCGGGTCACTGGCGCAAATCAGCACCATAGACAGAAATGTAGCATAACTGAGATCACCGAGTCAAGAAAAAATTCCTATCGCGAAAAGCTGCCGGGCAAAAAAGCCGCCAACATCGCCGAACTGGCTGCTGCCTTTGTCAGCTGAGTTCGGAACCCTGTGCGTCAGCTGGCCTGGCGGATATCGGCCTGTTCCTCGGCCCGGAGATGGCTGCGCGCCGAGCCGATGACGCGCTTGAAGGCGCGGCCGAAGGCGGCATCGGATTATAGCCGAGACTCCAAGAACCATCACGGTTTTCGGGCCGGCGCCGTTGTGATGGCAGCGACGAAGCGGTTCAGGCTGTCCTCGACATAGGCGGCCACTTCGATCGCCGGGTCAAAGCTCCACCACAGCAACGAGCCTTGCCAATGCGAGGCCATCAGCAGGCCGATGTCGCGTGGCGGGTTGGGCGTCTTGGCAAAACAGGCTGCAAGTGTGTCGCACAGGAACGCCTTCCAGGCCGCACCCCGCGCCCTGAGCACGGGATCGCGCAGATCCTCGCGCAGGACAAGCAGGCCTTCGGCATAGGATTCGATGCCGCCATAGGATTGCGACAGCGCCACCAGCAACGCGACCGCACCGGTGGGTGTTCTGGGAACGGTGGCTGCCAGCTTTCTGGTGTTCTCGTCGAGACCGTCCCAGGCGTGCAGCAAAGTGCGCTGTTTCAGCTGCGCCTTGTTCTTGAAGCGCTGCACCAGCGTTGCACCGGAGAGACCGCAGGCCTTTGCCAGACGCTCGAAGGTGAGTGCTTCGGGACCATGCTCGTGGATTAGCCGGTGCGCGGTCTCCAGCACCTGCTCGTCGGACTGGGTTTTTGGCCGTGTCATCTTGACATCCCGATATAACCGAATGATCATTTATATATATGGCGCGAACAGCACAAGCCAGCCTTGTCTGATCGATGAGTCCGTTTTTGGGAGAGTTCAATGACGCTGCAAGGGAAAGTTGCTCTGGTCGCCGGCGGGACGCGCGGCGCCGGACGGGGCATAGCGATCGAACTCGGCGCAGCCGGCGCCACCGTCTATGTCACCGGGCGCAGCACGCGCGCCCAGCAATCCGAATATGCCCGGCCCGAAACCATCGAGGAAACAGCGGAACTGGTCTCGGCGAACGGAGGCAAGGGCATCGCCGTTCAGGTCGATCATCTGGTGGCCGACGATGTGCGCAAACTGGTCGAGCGCATCCGCACCGAACAAGGCCGGCTCGACATACTGGTGAATGACATCTGGGGTGGCGAGAAACTGTTCGAGTGGGACAAACCGGTCTGGGACCACAATCTGGACAACGGCCTGCGCATGCTGCGGCTCGGCATCGACACGCATCTGATCACCGCGCACCATGCGCTGCCGCTGTTGATCGAACGTCCGGGCGGGCTGCTCGTCGAGGTCACAGACGGCACGGCCGAATACAATGCCGATCACTACCGGCTCTCGCCATTCTACGATCTCGCCAAGGTCGCGGTGACGCGCATGGCATGGGCGCATGCCCAGGATCTCGCAAAACACGACGCAACGTCCGTGTCGCTGACGCCCGGCTGGCTGCGTTCGGAGATGATGCTGGAAGCCTTTGGCGTGAGCGAGGGCAATTGGCGCGACGCCACCGCTGAGGTGCCGCATTTCGTCATTTCCGAGACGCCACGTTTCGTCGGCCGCGCCGTTGCGGCTTTGGCGGCGGATCCGGACCGCTCGCGCTGGAACGGACAGTCGCTGTCCAGCGGCGGGCTGGCGCAGGTCTACGGCTTTACCGACCTCGACGGCTCACGGCCCGACGCCTGGCGTTATGTTCCCGAGGTTCAGGATGCCGGCAAGCCCGCCGATGCGACGGGCTATCGATAGGTAATTGGTTCCTGCGCAATTCCGGACGGAAAACCGCTGCGCAGTTTTCCTGGAATTGCGTCAGGCGGACCGCCCGTCGAAATCGAAGACCGACAGGGTCGAGGGGTCGAGATCGGCCACGCAGTTGATATTGATGTAGGCGCTGCGTTCACGCCCTTCGCGGACATCCTCTGCAAAGGGATGGATGCCGCAGGCCCGGCAGAACCGGTGCGCGATGGCATGGTTGCCGAATGTGTAAGTGCCCAAATCGTCGCCCCAGGCCAGGACCCGCAAGGTCTCATGCGGAATGGCACACAGCAGGGCGCCCTTGCGCGTGCAGATCGAACAATTGCACCTGATGGCACCGGTCAGTTCGGCCTTGAATTCGAAGGCCACCTTGCCGCAGTGGCAGCTGCCTTTGTAGAGCATCGGGTTTTTCCTCGTATTCGACAGGGTGCAAAACTGCCTGCGCCGGGTTAAGTCTGGGCAAGCCATGCACTGGCCGCACCCCCTTAAGACGTTCAAGGCGTCCGGAGTCCGACACCGAAATGCAGTCAGTCCGCGATCATCTGGAAACCATTCTCGCGCGCCTCGCCGCCCGTGCTGGCGAAGAGCGCGTGTTCACGAAGCTCTATGCCGAAGCCGCACGGGCCGCGGCTGATGCCAGCGATGCCCGCAAGCGGGCAGGGGTGACGCTAGGGCCGCTCGACGGCACCATCGTCTCGATCAAGGACCTGTTCGATGTCGCCAGCGAGCCAACCACGGCTGGCTCGCTGATGCTTAGGACCGCAGCACCTCCGCTGCGCGATGCCGTGATCGTCAGCCGGCTGCGGCAAGCCGGCGCGGTCATTATCGGCAAGACCAACATGACCGAATTCGCCTTCACCGCGATCGGCGACAACAGCCATTTCGGCACGCCTGGCAATGCCGTGGACGCCAGTCGCATTCCGGGCGGCTCTTCCTCGGGCGCAGGCGTTTCCGTCGGCGAGGGGACAAGCGAAATATCGATCGGTTCCGATACCGGCGGTTCGATACGCATACCGGCTTCACTCAACGGTGTCGTCGGCTTCAAGCCGACAGCGCGACGCGTGCCGCTCGCCGGCGCGTTCCCATTGTCCGCCACGCTGGACTCGATCGGGCCGCTTGCCCGAACCGTCGCCCAATGTGCCGCCGCCGACGCCGTGATGGCCGGCGAGGTGCCGACCGCGCTGATGTCGATTGCCCTTGCAGGGCTTCGCATAGGCATTCCGCGCGGCGTCCTTTTCGAAGAGACGGAAGACGAGGTGGCGACCGCGTTCGACCGCTGCCTTGGCAAGATCGAGCAGACAGGCGCGCGGATCGCCGACCTGTCGATCGATGACCTGCTTGCCGATTTGCGCGCGGCGACCAAGCGTGGCTCGATCGCTGCTATGGAAGGGGCCGAAGTGCATGCCGACTGGCTGGCGACAGGAGCGTCGGTGCCGGTCGACCCGCATGTCAGCGGACCTTTGTCGCGGGCGGCAATGCTGCCGACGCCTGTCTACATCAGGGCAATGCGTCGTCGCGCAGCACTTGCCGCCGCCATGGACGAGCGGCTGGCATCGGTCGATGTGCTGGCTCTGCCGACCACGCCGGTGACGGCGCCGACCATCGTCTCGATGGCTGACGACGCCGAGCTGCGCGACCGCACCGAGGGCCTGCTGCTGCGCAACACGCAGGTTGCCAACCAGTTCGATCTCTGCGCGATCTCGATACCGATGCCGGGTACTCCGCTGCCCGCCGGATTGATGCTGGTGGCGCGCAACGGGCATGACCGGCGCCTGCTGCGGATTGCTGCCGAAATAGAGCAGCTGCTTGGCGCGTGACCAGGGCTGAACCGCCTATCAGTGCGACGAACAGTGCTTGCGTTCGCTGTCCTTGGCGGTCCGCACGATACGGGTCGCGACCAGCCAGGGCAGATTGTACTTCTCGCCGGTGATGGTCTGGGTGCGGTGCTCGATCGAGCCTCTGACGACGATCTTGCCGGCATAAAGCGCGTCGGAAAGATCGGTTATCGCCTTGTCGGCCTGCGGCAATCCGCTTGGGTCGATCGAGACGCCCTTGATGATCGCCCCGGTGGCAAGGTCGAGTGCGCTGTTCGACGGGCACGGCGCCTTGAAGCAGCGCAGCCCGTTGTCGCAATAGACATAACTGCTTTCGGCCGCGAATGACGGCATGGCGCAGAGCGAACAGACGACGACTACCAGGGATGCGAGGCGTGGATCGGACATGACCCTCAGCGTCGCGAAGAATTGGGGCGAAACCGCGATGCGTTACAGGTTCGCCGGAAACCGCCGCCGATAGTGATCGACCACCTCCGGATTGCGCAGATTGACCGGCAGCTTGTTGGCCAGCACCAACAAGGCTTCACCCGCCGCGCCGACGCCCATGCGCATCATCGATTCCTCGGTGATCCCGGCCATGTGCGGCGTGATGATGACATTGTCGAAGCCGAAATAGGGATGGTTCGACGGCAGCGGTTGCGTGGCAAAAACGTCGAGCGCGGCACCGCCGATACGGCGTCTCTGCAACGCCTCGATCAGCGCATCGTCATCGATGACCGGTCCGCGCGACACGTTGATCAGCAGAGCATGCGGCTTCATGCGGGCGATCCGCTCACGGTTGATCAGGCCGCGCGTTTCCGGCGTCAGCGGGCAGCACAGAACGATGATGTCGCTCTGCTCGACGAGAGCGTCGATCGACAGGAAACCGACCTTGTCAGGCGCCGGCTGCATGCTGCGCGTCGTTGCCACCACCTTCAGGTCGAAGCCGTGCGCGGCGATATGGCCAACCGCCTGGCCGACGGCGCCGAGGCCGACGATGCCGATCGTCTTGCCGGCAAGCTCGCTGCTGGAATTGGCGTGCTCGCGGCCGGCGAGCCAGCCTTTGGTGCGCAGGTCGCGGTCAACGACGCGGAAGTTGCGCAGCAAGGCGAGCGCCGCGAACATGACGTGCTCGGCAACCGAGCGGGCATTGACCGCCGGCACATTCGCCACCAGCACGCCGGCCGCCGCCGCTGCTTCCATCGGGATCATGTCGAGCCCGGCGCCATGACGGATTGCCGCCCGCAGCAGCTTTGCGCCGTCGAAAAGCTGTGGTGGCAGCGGCGCGCGCACGATGACGATATCAGCATCCTTCGCCTCGGCAGCCAGCGTGGCCGGATCGATGGCGGAGGCGACGACGAGTTCTCCGGCGCCGGCCAGCATGGCCGAGGCGCGCGGGTGCAGGGCGTGGGTCGTGAGGATACGGGCCATGTCGGTCAAGCTTTTTCGAGCGCCGGGCTTTGAGGTTCCTCGCCATGGCCCTCGATCAGGCCTTTCCAGTAGCTCTCAGCCCCTTGCAAATGGGCGCTCATCAGCGCCTGGGCGAGATTGCCATCGCGGCGCAGCAGCGCCTCATAGATCTGGATATGCTCGGCATGCGAGCGCACGTTGCGCTCGGGGTCGTTGAAATAGATCGGCAGGCGCTGCTCGCCCATCATGTAGTAGACGCTGCAGACATTGTGGAAGACGCTGTTCTTGGTGGCGCGCACGATCTCGAGGTGGAATTCACGGTCTTCCCTGGCAAGCCCTTCGCCGGCGGCAATGCGCTCTTCCGAAGCTTTCAGTATCTCGCGCAGCCGCTCGAAATTCTCCTCTGTGGCGCGCGAACAGGCAAGTTCGGCCGCCTTGATCTCGTGGATCTTGCGCAGTTCGACCGTTTCGTAGATCTGGATCGGGTCGAGCGGCAGGCCCGCGCGGGCAAAGAGCGCCATGGCCTCCACGCTGGCCTGCTTGGTGTCGATGTAGATACCGGACTTGGCCCGGCGCTCAACGATGCGCATGGCCTCCAGGATGGCCAGCGCCTCGCGGATCTGGCCGCGGCTGACGGCGAAATGCTCCGCCAGTTCGCGTTCCGAAGGCGTTCGGCCGCTCTCCTTGTCCGAATGGGAGAACAGGTAGGCAGCGAGTTCCGCGAGGAGGTTCTTTTCTTTCATCGTCAACCGCGTTGCGCGTGCGCCTCCAGGAACCGCTCCGAAATGGTGAATCCCAGACCCGGTTTTTCCGGGATCGCTATCATGCCGTCCCTGGCTTCGACAGTCTCTTCGACCAGATCGTGGATCATCGGGTTGGCGCCGAGCGAATATTCGACGGTGAAACTCGACGGCGAGGCGGCGCAGACATGCAAGCCTGCGAAAAAACAGGGCGCGCCGGCCCACAGATGCGGTGCAAAGCGCAGATTGAAGGCGCTGGCGATGGTGCCGATCTTCATCGCTTCGCTGATGCCGCCGCAGAAGGCGGGATCCGGCTGGAAGATGTCGGCGGCTTTCAGCACGGCGAGATCGCGGAAGGCATAGCGTGTCGCCTCGCTTTCGCCGGTGGCGATCGGGACGGCACCTGACGCCCGCACTTCAGCCATGCCGGGCTTGTCGTCGGCGATGATAGGTTCCTCGAACCAGGCGAGGTCCAAATCGTTGACAAGGTGGATGAAGCGCTTGGCCTCGGCCACCGTGTAGGTGCCGTGCGCGTCGACCATCAGTTCGACATCGGGGCCGAGCGCCTGCCGTGCGGCCCGCACGCGGCCGGCCGAAATGTGCGCCGCGCCATCCATGGCGCCAACCCGCATCTTCAGCGCCTTGAAGCCGCCCTTGGCGATGTAGGATTTCAACTGCTCGCCGATGGCGTCGGCAGCCGCCCAGCCGCCGGACGCGTAAGCCGGCATGCGATCGAGCTTGCGGCCGCCCAGCAGCCGCCAGACCGGAACGTCAAGCGATTTGCCAAGAATGTCCCACAGCGCGATGTCGACGGCGCTGATGGCAGCGATGCTCATGCCGCGCCGCGCCAGTTGCGGCATGGCGTGGCCGCCGCGCGCTGCGCTGTCGTGGCGCACGCCATTGTAGAGCATCTCCCATATGACGCCGATGTCCGCCGGATCGCGGCCGACCAGCTGAGGCCCGACCTCATGGTTCAGCATGTGGACGAGTGCACCGTAGCTGCCGGCACTGCCGGCGGCGTTCTTGCCTTCGCCCCAGCCGACCAGCCCGTCATCGGTTTCGATGCGCAGGATGGCGGCGTCGAAGGTCGTCACCTGACCGAAGTCGCTGCGGTGCTGCCGAGCGGCTTCGATCGGAACGCGGATCCACCAGGCTTGGACGGACTTGATACGCATATTCTTCCCCAGCCCCGCCGCCGGTCAGGGCGGAAGGGCGAATTTCCCAGAGGCAGTCGGCTACTTGATCAGCGGCAATAACGTTTCGGCGTTGATGCGCATCTGGTCGGTGTAGAATTTCTCGGTGAGCACGCTGGAGCCGTGGTCCTGGATGAACTTCAGCTGCTCGGGCGAGATGTCGACCGGATTGCGCTCGACCATGTCGGGATAGGGGGCTGCCGGCGTCCGGTCGACGGGCGCGACGAACTCATTGGTCAGCGCGCCGTCGTAGCCGATCTCGCGCAAGGTGGCGACGATCTTCGGCCAGTCGATCTGGCCGAGGCCGGCGGCAAACCGGTTGTTGTCGGCGACGTGGAAGTCGAACAGGCGCTTTCCGACCTGCCGGATCGCGTCATGGACGTTAAATTCTTCCATGTGGATGTGGTAAGCGTCGAGGCACACGCCGCATTCGGGGCTGACCGCGTCAGCCAGCGCCAGTGCCTGGGCGCCGCGATTGAACAGATAGGTCTCGAAGCGGTTGAGGGGTTCGACAGCGATCTTGACGCCGACCTTCTTGGCGTGGGTGAAGCATTCACGGGTGGCGTCGACGACCCACTTCCATTCCTCTTCTTCGGTCCCGTCAGGCACGACCTTGCCGACGGTGGCCGGAACCAGCGTGATGATCTCGCCATCGAGTTCGCTGACCATGGTCAGCACGTCCTTGACATACTGAACGGAACGCTCGCGCTGGCCCTGGTTCCTGGCGGCAAGATTGCGCTCGCCCAGCATCAGGGTCACCGCGCCCCAGCAGCGAATACCATGCTCCTTCAGCAGCGCCCGGGTCTCCTTGGTCTTGTACTGCTCGGGCTCGCCGGAAATCTCGATCGACTCATAGCCGAATTTCTTGATGCGCTTGAGCGTCGTCTCCAAGGGTTCCGCGCGCATCCAGTTGTGCGTCGAAAGATGCATGGTCTGTCCTTCCCAAATCGTCTCTATGGTTCGCCTGCGACATGCATCGCCAAAAGGCGACACAAAGGTTCCTCCCCAAGGCGTTCCCAGCCTTTTTTCGCAAACTGGTTCGACCAATTGGGCCTGAAGCGAGGTCTACAGCAAATTCTCCAGATCGGCAAGAAGCGCTGGGGTGCAACTTTCTCTATGGATTATTTCCTTGATTATATTGAGATATATAGGCCTGCAACAGGTGATTTTGGGGTCTTGATGGCGCATTGCGCGGCTTGACCAAATTTCCACATTTGGTAATACCAGAATGGCGGTGCGTGCAAGCACCCGTTGAGAAAAGACCAAAGTGGCTGGCCCTGCTTCCAATCGGCGCTATGCTCGGTCGAGAGAGAAATGAGGGAGGATGCGATGCCGACGACAATGAAGGGCCCTGGGCTGTTTCTGGCGCAGTTCGCGGGCGACGCCGCGCCGTTCAACTCACTGGCGTCGATCACCAAATGGGCGGCCGGTCTCGGCTACAAGGGCGTGCAGATCCCGACCTGGGACGCGCGGCTGTTCGACCTCAAGAAGGCGGCTTCTTCCAAGGCCTATTGCGATGAGGTGAAGGGCATCTGCGCTGACGCCGGCGTCGAGATCACCGAACTGTCGACGCATCTGCAGGGGCAGTTGGTCGCGGTTCATCCAGCCTATGACGCGCAGATGGATGGCTTTGCGCCGCCGTCGGTGCACAACAATCCCGCAGCCCGGCAGGAGTGGGCTGTCGAGCAGATGAAGTTCGGCGCTAAAGCATCGCGCAATCTGGGCCTGAATGCTTCAGTGTCGTTTACCGGCTCGCTGGCTTTCCCTTATCTCTATCCGTTCCCGCAGCGACCGGCTGGACTCATTGAGGAAGCGTTTGGCGAGCTCGGCAAACGCTGGAAGCCGATCCTCGACGTCTACGAGGACAACGGCGTCGATGTCGGCTATGAAATTCACCCCTCTGAAGACGTGTTCGACGGCGCCACCTTCGAGATGTTCCTCGATGCGGTCGGGGGCCACAAGCGCTGCAACATCAACTACGATCCGTCGCACTTCCTGCTGCAGCAGCTCGACTATCTCGAGTTCATCGACATCTATCACGAGCGCATCAAGGCGTTCCACGTCAAGGACGCCGAGTTCAACCCGACCGGCCGGCAAGGCGTCTATTCCGGCTATCAGAGCTGGACCAACCGCGCCGGGCGCTTCCGTTCGCTGGGTGACGGACAGGTGGATTTCGGCGGCATCTTCTCCAAGCTGACGCAGTACAATTATGATTCCTGGGCGGTGCTGGAGTGGGAGTGCTGCCTGAAGCATCCGGAGGATGGTGCGGCCGAAGGCGCGCCTTTCATCGAGCACCACATCATCCGCGTGACCGAAAAGGCATTCGACGACTTCGCCGCCGGCACCACCGACAAGAAGTTGCTGCGCGCCATGATGGGAATCTAGCTCGACTTTCCCTCCCCCTGGCGGGGAGGGTGGCCCGAAGGGCCGGGAGGGGTCGGTTCATGCCGAGCTCTGCCTCAACGACCCCACCCGATCCGCTGCGCGGATCGACCTCCCCTCAAGGGGGAGGTGGCAACAGCGAGGAGCAAGATATGGTCGGCGCATCGAAGTCGGAAACGGGAGGCGGCCCGATCCGCTACGGCATGGTCGGCGGCGGGCAAGGCGCCTTCATCGGCGCGGTGCATCGGATCGCGGCGCGGCTGGACAATGATTTCGTGCTGGTTGCCGGTGCTTTGTCAGCCGACCCGGCCCGTGCCAAGGCCTCGGCCGCCGAACTGGGACTCGACCCCGCACGCAGCTATGCATCCTATGCCGAGATGGCCAAGGCGGAGGCGAAGCGCCCCGACGGCATCGAGGCGGTGGCCATCGTCACGCCCAACAATGTGCATGTGCCGGCGGCGAAAGTTTTCCTCGAGGCCGGCATCCACGTCATCTGCGACAAGCCGCTGGCGACGACGCTGGCCGAGGCGAAAAAGCTTGCGGCGATCGTCGAGAAGACCGGCAAGGTGTTCGTGCTGACGCACAACTACACCGCCTATCCGATGGTCCGGCAAGCACGCGAAATGGTCGCCAAGGGCGTGCTCGGCGACATCCGCATCGTGCAGTCCGAATATCCGCAGGACTGGCTGACCGAGGATTTGGCAGCGACAGGCCAGAAGCAGGCGGCGTGGCGCTCCGATCCCAAGCAGGCAGGCGCCGGCGGCGCGCTGGGCGATATCGGCACGCATGCCTACAACCTCGCCCGCTTCGTCTCGGGGTTGGAACTGGACTCCCTGTCGGCCGATCTCGACGCCTTCGTGCCGGGCCGGCTTCTCGATGACAACGTCAACGTCATGCTGCGCTTCAAGCCTACCGGCAAGACGCATCCGGCCAAGGGCATGATCTGGGCAAGCCAGGTGGCACCCGGCCACGAGAACGGGCTGAAGCTGCGCATCTATGGCTCCAAGGGTGGGCTGGAATGGGTGCAGGCCGACCCGAACTATCTCTGGTACACGCCGTTCGGCCAGCCGAAGCAATTGATCACCCGCAACGGCGCCGGCGCGCTGCCGGTGGCGGGCCGTGTCAGCCGCGTGCCGTCGGGTCATCCCGAGGGCTATCTCGAAGGTTTCGCCAACATCTACCAGGAGGCCGCACGCGCCATCCGCGCGGCACGCCGCAAGGGCGGCAAGCCGCCCAAGGACGTCGTCTTCCCGACCATCCAGGACGGCGTCGAGGGCATGGCCTTCATCGAGGCCTGCGTGAAATCGTCGAAGAAGAATGGGGCGTGGACGAAGCTGTAGTCGCACGGCGGGTAACGAAGGCCCCCTCACCCGGATTGCCAGCCGAATTGCGAAGGGCAATTCGGGGCAATCCGACCTCTCCCCGAGGGGAGAGGAGGAAGCCGAGGCCCGTGCTCGTCTCTTCTCCCCTCGGGGAGAAGGTGACCGCGAAGCGGCCGGATGAGGGGACTTTGCGCGAAGCTGACGGGAACAGCCCGCACGCAGCATCAAATGGGGAGGGGCGTCGATGAAAATCGGCATGTGCATGTTCTTGTGGACGACGGCGGTGTCGAAGAAACACGAGCCGCTGTTGCGCGACATCAAGGCGACCGGCTTCGATGGCGTCGAGATACCGATCTTCGCCGGCGCGCCGGACGACTACAAAAAACTCGGCGATCTGCTCGACCGCATCGGACTGGAGCGAACCTCTGTTTCGGCCATGGGCGATCCGGCGATGAATTTGATCTCGGCCGACGCGGCGACGCGCAAGGCCGGGGTCGACTACATGAAATGGGCGATCGACTGCGCGCAGGCACTTGGCGCCAGCACGCTGAGCGGCCCGCTGCATTCGACGCTCGGGTCGTTTTCCGGCTCCGGACCGACCTCTGCCGAGAAAAAGCGCTCCGTCGCCTCGCAACGCGCGATCGGCGACCATGCCGGCAACAAGGGCGTCACCATCGGCCTCGAGGCGCTCAACCGCTTCGAATGCTATCTCCTCAACACGATGGCGGATCTGTCGGAGCATATCGACGCCATCGACCGGCCGCACATCAAGGCGATGTACGATACTTTCCACGCCAATATCGAGGAGGCCGACCCGATCGGCGCCTACACGAAACATCGCAGGAATGTCGTGCATATCCATATTTCGGAGAATGATCGCGGCGTGCCGGGGCGCGGCAACATTCCCTGGACAGAAACATTCTCAGCCATCCGCAAGAGCGGCTATGACGACTGGCTGACGATCGAGGCGTTCGGCCGCTCGCTGAAGGACTTGGCGGCGGCAACGAAGGTGTGGCGGGATTTTTCCGAGACGCCGGAAGCGGTCTATCGGGAGGGGTATAGGCATATCAAGAGCGGGTGGAAGAAGGCGGCATAGGCGCCCTGATGGGCGATGGTGGCGCAAGGGAAGACCTGTGTCGGCAACCCTTGGCGCGAGGCGAGCCAATGATTGCGCCCTGGCCATTTTCCATTTGCGTTCGCGGCGGTTGCCAGGTGGCTCCCCCACTCCGTCTCGGCTTCGCCGAGCCACTTCTCCCCCCTCCGGAGGGAGAGGAAAGGCGCCGGCCGGCATAAGCTCGCGCCCTTCCTCTCCCCCGTCGATCGGGGGAGAGGTGTCCCGAAGGGCCGGAGTGGGG
>NZ_RZTC01000071.1:23661-28129 GCF_004023165.1 Mesorhizobium sp. M7A.F.Ca.MR.176.00.0.0
TAGCTCGACGGAGTGGGGGTCGATCCTTTGGCGCCGGACGAGACGACTTGCGCTGCTGCATCACAAGCCTACCTCTGCTCGGCCTGGATCCTGTTGTAGTCGTGGATTGTCCGGCTCAGCCGGCGGCGCAGGAAGTTGGAGATGTTGTCGAAGATGAAGACGACGAACAGGATCAGCAGCACCATGTAGAAGACGTTGGCCCAGTTGGAATTGGTGCGCATCGCTTCCCAGAGCTTGAGGCCAATGCCGCCGGCGCCGACGGCGCCGATGATGGTGGCGCCGCGGGTGTTGGATTCCCACTGGTAGAGCGTCTGGCTGATGAAGATGGGGATGACTTCCGGCATCACGCCATAGCGCTGCACCAGCAAGCCATTGGCGCCGGTCGACTTGATGCCCTCGCGTGGCTTGTCGTCGATGTTCTCGAGGCTTTCCGAATAGACTTTGCCGAGGGTGCCGATCTCGGTGAAGAAGATGGCGGCACTGCCTGCCAGTGGGCCGGGGCCGAAAGCGCGGGTGAAGAACAGCGCCCAGATCAACATGTCGACTGAGCGCATGAAATCAAAGAAGCGCTTCAGGATCTGGCTGAGCAACCCGCTGGGCGTGATGTTGCGGGCGGCGAAGAAGGCAAGCGGAAAGGCGACGATGCCACCGAGCAGCGTGCCCAGAAAAGCCATGACAATGGTCTGTAGCAGCTTCGTCCAGACGTCGCCGTGCTGCCATTGGGCGTTGTTCCAGATGTTGTTGCCGGCCAGCGCGAGGTTCGAGGTGCCCGGCTTGAGTTCGGGCCCGGACACGATCAGCGAGATGACTTCGCCAGCGGACTTGCCGAAGAAGGGTGAGCGTGTGTCGAACACGAAATTTGCCCAGCCGAGGAAGCGTTTGCGGACTTTTACCCGGTCTACGGTGACGCGCACCTCGCCGACAAAGCCCATCTTGGCGACGATTTCATCGTCATGCACGGTCACCCAGTCCGGCACAGGGCCCGAGACTAACGGCTTGCCGCTGGTCAACGCTACCGGCACTGTTTGTCCATGAGCAACAATGGTCGCATAGGTCTTGTCGAACGTGACGGACTTTGCCTGGCCATCGATCCGCACGGTGAAGGAGCCGTCGGCATTCTTGATTACCCAATCCGGATTGGGATTCTCGCCCAGCGCCGAAAAACGCGGATATCTGGGCGTAATCTCCGGCTGGTCGAGCCGGAATTCCGGTTGCAGATCGTAGCTGACCCATTGCGTCAGGAAGAGCGGCAGCCGTTCCCAATGCGATTCGCGCAAAACCTGCGGCAGGCTGAAGAACCATAAGGCATAGACGAGATAGAGGAGCGTGCCGACGAACAGGAGCAACGGGCCGAAGCGCTTGTAGGCCGGACGCCGGAACACGTGCGGGTAGCGTTCCTCGATCGCTTTGATTTCATCGACGGTCATGGCCATGGTCAGGTGGGCTCATCAAAAAGGCCTGTTCGCCGACCAATTTGCGACGCAGCCAGGCGGAGAACTGGTCGATGATGAAGATGGTCGTGAACAGCAGCAGCACCAGCGCCAGCGTCTTGGCGCCGAAGCCGCGCGAGATGGAGAGCTTCAGCTCCTCGCCGATGCCGCCGCCGCCGACGGCGCCGATGATCGTCGATGCCCGAACATTGATCTCGATCCGCAGCAGCGTGTAGGACATGAAATTGGGCAGCACCTGCGGCAGGTCGGCGAAGCGCACCCGCTCGAACCAGTTGGCGCCGACCGCCGTCAAGCCTTCCTCGGCGCGCATGTCGATGTTCTCGTTGATCTCGTAGAACAGCTTGCCGAGTGCGCCGATCGAATGCAGGCCGATGGCGATGATGGCCGCGATGGGACCGGTCGAGACGATGGCGGCGAACAGGCCGGCAATGACGATTTCGGGAAAGGCGCGCAGCAATTCCATGAGGCGCTTGACGATGAGCCGCAGCACCGGGTGCGGCGTCAGATTGCGCGCCGCGATGAACGAGAAGGGCACGGCGAAGACAAAGCCGATAAAGGTCGAGACCAGCGCCACATTCACCGTGGTCAGCATCAGCTCGAAATATTCGGGGATGTAGAGCCCGCCCCAGATATAGACCCGGCCGAGCGGAAAGTTGAATTCCTGGGTACCGGTGTCGTGCGGCGAGGCGATGTCGAATAGCGCGCGCCAGACGTCGTTCCAGTCCTTGGGAACCAGCCAGCTCAGGAAATCCAGAATGTGCGGCAGGCGGTCAAAAAAGTGCCCGGCATTGGCTTCGTCGGCAAACCACATGCTGGAAAACATCGCAACAAGCAGCAAGCCAACGCCGAGTGCTGTATAGAGCCGGCGCAGGGACGTCTGGCTTCGCCAGGCATCGGCCATCTGGTGGGTGGGGGCTGTCACTGAAATGGTCATGATCGGAGATGCAGAAAGGGCGGTACTTTGAACGCACCGCCCTTTCCGGTTTCGCCGTTAGCCGCCGATGGCTGCCTTACGGGCTTCGACGATGACGTTGTAGAAGTCCGCCTTCACCGGGACGTAGCCGGTAAAGTCGCCGCCTTCGACGCCTTCGAAGCAGGCCTTGTCCTTGGTCGGCAAGGCGGTGAAGAAGGCGGCCAGCTTGGCGGTCATCTCGTCGCCGAGCGCGGTGCGCACGACCAGCGGGCCGTTCGGGATCAGGCCCGAGCGCCAGACTTCGACCAAGTCGTTGGGGTCGACGGCGCCCTTGGCGACTACCTTGTGGAAGCTACCGGAGGTGAAGCCGTTCTTGAAGTCGCCGACGCCCGAAGAATCGTCTACCGCGACATCGACCTTGCCGTCGCGCACGGCGAGAATGTTGTTCTCATGGCCGCCGTTGAACTGGGTCGAGGCAAAGAACGTCTCGTTCGAAGCGCCGGTGTCCTTCGGAATCTGGGTCAGCGGGATCAGATAGCCGGAGGTCGAATCCGGATCGGCATAGCCGAGTTTCTTGCCTTTGGCCGACTTGATGTCGGTGATGCCGGAGGACTTCAGTGCCAGGCCGATCGAATAATAGCCGGTGGCGCCGTCGGTCTGCTGGGTGGTGAGGATCGGGGTGACCGCCTTAGGGTCCTTGAGAACGACGCTGGCATAGCCGGAAGCGCCGAGTTCGGCGAAGTCGAGCGTGCCGCCGAGCAGACCCTGGATGACGCCGTCATAGTCGGCGGCGGGGAACAGCGAGACCTTTTCGAAGCCGAATTCGGCCTTCAGATGATCGGCGAGGCACTGGTAGTTGCGCAGGCGGTCGGTTTCGTTTTCACCGCCGAGAATGCCGACGCGAAATTCCTTCATGTCGGCGGAATGGGCCATGCTGGTCGCCATGGCGAGCACCGAAACGGCGCCAAAAACCATCTTCCTGAACATCTGTTATCTCTCCTGTAGGTTCCGGCCCCGCGCCGGCAGCGTTATCGATTTTGACAGGTGCCCTTGACGTGGGCTGGCGATCCCAACCGCTCTCAATACCCTGGGAATGCGGGCTCGAGCGGTCCGGCGGATGCGGCGATCTTTCGGCTGAAGGCAACGCTGGTCGAGGTGATGGCCTCGGAGATTTCCTGGCCATTGCTGTCGGCGCCATAGACGAGACGCACGGCCTCGCGGTTGAGTTCTTCCGGTGGGCCGTCGAAGACGACCTTGCCGGCGGCCATGCCGATGATGCGGTTGCAGTAGGTGCGCGCGGTATCCAGCGTGTGCAGATTGGTGACGACGGTGATGCCCTCGCGCAAATTGATGTCCTGCAGCGAATCCATCACCACCTTGGCGTTGAGCGGGTCGAGCGAGGCGATAGGCTCGTCGGCGAGGATCACCTTGGGCTGCTGCATCATGGCGCGGGCAATGGCGACGCGCTGCTGCTGGCCGCCCGACAGCGTGCCGGCGGGCTGCAGCGCGGTGCGGGCGATATCGAGCCGCTCGAGCGCGGCGACGGCTTCAGCGCACTCGGCGCGGGAAAACATACCGAGAAGGTTGGACACGGTCGAACGGTGGTTCAGCTTGCCGAGCAGCACATTGGTCAGCACGTCGAGGCGCGGCACCAGGTTGAACTGCTGGAAGATCATGGCGCAGTCGCGCTGCCAGCGCCGCAGCGGCGAGCCGCGCAGTTGCGAGACCTCGGCGCCGTCAAAGAAAATCGACCCTTGGCTGGGATCGATGAGACGGTTGATCATGCGAAGAAGGGTCGATTTGCCGGCGCCCGAACGGCCGATGACGCCAACCATCTGACCCTGCGGGATCGCGATGTTGATGTCGCTGACGGCAGTGTTCTTGCCAAATCGTCGGGTGACACCGCGGATTTCGAGCGTGGCGGAATTTGCTGGCATGGGGGCAGGTTCCAGTCCGGACCATTTATCGTCAGGCTCTCGCCTAACGCAGCCACATGAACCTGCCATGTCGCGGTGATGTCAGTTTTGTTACGCTCCACAGGTGTGGAGTTTACGGTCGGCCCAGGACCAGCAGTTTCCTCGAAGTGCTCCAGGTCCCTGACCTG
>NZ_RZTC01000071.1:28139-35166 GCF_004023165.1 Mesorhizobium sp. M7A.F.Ca.MR.176.00.0.0
GGGCGGCTTGATTTCGACCACGGGAGCCTGCTGCTCGAAAAGTGCCAGGCAATCATTGAACAGGTCCCGCCATGCCGCGGTACGATCGCAAAGGGAAGCTGCGGGTTTTCACATAATCAAGAATGAAATAAGCATTCAGGCTCATGGGGGCAGGAGGCTTACCAATTGGCACGCTGGCGTCAGTGGTTGAGATTGTATGTTGCAGGAGTGATCGCTGTAACAAGCTTTGCAATGGGTCTGCTTTTGATACTCGTATATCGGGTTGGTAGCCTAAATCATCCGGTATCTGGATACCTTTACAATTATAAAAATGGGCGCGATACGGCAATTGTTTTAATGGTTCTAATATTCTTTATCGCGTTAGTTACGATCCGTTTTGCCAATAAGGCTGATGTGAAAGCCAAATCGCTTATAAATATTGGATATGATGTGAAATTTGTGGAATTTATTAGGCTAAATCAGACGGTCGCCGCTGTTCTTATTACGTTAACCTTCCTTTCTGTTATTTTGGACGTTTGCCTGAGCGGCTGACCTGTTCGGGCTGTCAACCTCCGTGCTTCTCCAAAAACTGATTGGCCGACAGTTCGCGAAAATCATCCAACGCGGCGCGCAACCTTGCATGGTCCCAGTCCCACCAGGCGAGCGCATGGTAGCGTTCGGCCGTTCGGCGATCGAAGCGCTCGCGGATCGGTTTGGCCGGCACGCCGCCGACGATGGTGTAGGGCGCGACATCCTTCGAGACGACGGCTCCGGCGCCGACCGCCGCGCCATCGCCGACGGTGACGCCAGGCAGGATGGTCGAGCCGTGGCCGAGCCAGGTGTCGTGGCCGATGGTGACACGATTGGCGCGGCGCTGGGCGAAGAATTCTGTCTCGTGCTCGGCATCGTCCCAGTAGTCCGAGGCGCGATAGGTGAAGTGATGCAGCGTCGGCCGCCAGGTCGGGTGGTTGGTGGCGTTGATGCGAACGCTGGCCGCGATGTTGGCGAACTTGCCGATCGTCGCGCACCAGACGGAGCAGTCCTGCATCATGTAGGAATAGTCGCCAAGTTCGCTTTCCGAGACCCGGCTGCGGTCGGCGATCTCGGTCCAGCGGCCGAGCGTCGAATTCTGTACGTCCGCCGTCGGGTGGATCAGCGGCGTCTCGGACAATTTCCTGCTCATGCGGCGATTTTTCCGGACGCGAAAGCGGTGACGTCGATGATGCGGTCGGCAACCGCCTCGCGCACGTCGTGGTCGTGGAAGATGCCGAGCAGGGCGACATCAGCCGCCTTCTTGGCGGCGATGAGTTCGATCACGACATCGCGGTTCCTGGCGTCGAGCGAAGCGGTCGGTTCGTCGAGCAGCAGGATCGGGTGCTCGGTGATGAAGCCGCGCGCGATGTTGACGCGCTGCTGCTCGCCGCCGGAGAAGGTCGCAGGCGGCAAAGCCCAGAGTTTCTCCGGCAGGTTGAGCTGCGCCAGCAAGGCGCGGGCCTTGTCTCTTGCCGCTTCGCGGTCCTCGCCACGCTCGACCAGCGGTTCGGCGACGACGTCGAGCGCCGAGACGCGCGGCACGGTGCGCAGGAACTGGCTGACATAGCCGATCGTTTGCCGGCGCACCGCAAGCACGGTGCGAGGGCTGGCGGTGGCGAGGTCGATCAGCCCGTCATCGTGCGTGACGATGATCTGGCCTTCGTCGACGGCATAGTTGCCGTAGAGCATCTTCAGGATCGAGCTCTTGCCGGCACCGGACGGGCCGCCGAGCACGGTGCATTCGCCGGCCCTGATCGAGAACGAGACACCGGCGACAACAGGCAGTTTGATGCCGTCGCGCAGGTGCATGGTGAAGCTCTTGGCGACGTCGGAGACAACGAGGGGGGTTGCCATCAGAAGGTTCTCCAATCGTCAGTCGTTTGCGCCATCGTCAAACCTGCAGAATCGAGGAAACAAGCAATTGCGTATAGGGCGCGCGCGGATCATCGAGCACACGGTCGGTAAGGCCGCTTTCGACGACGCGGCCGTCCTTCATCACCATCATGCGCTGCGACAAAAGCCGCGCCACGGCAAGGTCATGGGTGACGACGATGGCCGCCAGACCAAGATCGGTGACCAGACCGCGCAGCAGGTCGAGCAGGCGCGCCTGGACCGAGACGTCGAGGCCACCGGTCGGCTCGTCCATGAACACCAGGCGCGGCCCGGTGACGAGATTGCGGGCGATCTGCAGGCGCTGGCGCATGCCGCCGGAAAAGGCGCGCGGCTCGTCGTCGATGCGGTCCTCGTCGATCTCGACGCGCGATAGCCAGTCGACGGCGGTGGCGCGGATCTTGCCGTAGTGGCGGTCGCCGACCGCCATCAGCCGCTCGCCGACATTGGCGCCGGCCGACACCGTCATGCGCAGGCCGTCGGCCGGGTTCTGGTGGACAAACCCCCAGTCGGTGCGCATCAGGAAGCGGCGCTCGGCCTCACTCATGCGGTAGAGCTCGCGGAACTGGCCGTCGCGCATGCGGTAGCTGGCGCTGCCGGAGGAGGGCAGCAGCCGCGTCGACAGGCAGTTGAGCAATGTCGTCTTGCCGGAGCCGGACTCGCCGACCACAGCCAGGACTTCGCCCGGCCACAGGTCGAAGGAGACGTTGTCGCAGCCGACGCGCGAGCCGTAGAATTTGGAGAGCGCCGAGACGCGCAGCAGCGGTTCGTCGGTCATTGCGCCGGCTCCATTTTTTCCGAGGCAAGATGGTTTTCCGGGGCAAGGTGGCCGTGATAGCCGTCCGCCCGCCGCTTCTCGCAATGATCCGTGTCGGAGCAGACGAACATGTGGCCGCCATGGTCGTCGAGGATGACCTCGTCGAGATAGACATTCTCGGCCGCGCACAGCGCGCAGGGCTGGTCGAAGGTCTGCACCTCGAACGGATGATCCTCGAAGTCGAGGCTGACCACTTCGGTGAAGGGCGGCACCGCATAGATGCGCTTTTCGCGCCCGGCGCCGAACAGCTGCAGCGCCGGCGAGCGGTGCATCTTGGGATTGTCGAATTTCGGCGTCGGCGACGGGTCCATCACATAGCGGCCCTCGACCTTGACCGGATAGGCATAGGTGGTGGCGATGCGGCCGTGCTTGGCGATGTCCTCGTAAAGTTTCACATGCATGAGGCCGTATTCTTCCAGCGCATGCATTTTCCGCGTTTCGGTCTCACGCGGTTCGAGGAAACGCAGGGGCTCCGGGATCGGCACCTGATAGACCAGCACCTGGCCCGCCGTCAGCGGATGTTCGGGGATGCGGTGGCGGGTCTGGATGATGGTGGCGCTGGCGGTGTCAGTCGTCACCGCGACGTTGGCGACCTTCTTGAAGAAGGCGCGGATCGAGACAGCATTGGTGGTGTCGTCAGCGCCTTGGTCGATGACCTTCAGCACGTCATCCGGGCCGATGATCGAAGCTGTGACCTGCACACCGCCTGTGCCCCAGCCATAGGGCATCGGCATTTCGCGCGAGGCGAACGGCACCTGATAGCCGGGAATAGCTATGCCCTTGAGGATCGCCCGGCGGATCATCCTCTTGGTCTGTTCGTCGAGATAGGCGAAGTTGTAGGTGGCGATGTCGGTCATGGCGATCACATCCACATTGTGCTATCGAATTGGCGTCCAGGACGCGGAAACAGGGGCGAAATCGGATGACCCAGACCGCTTGGCTGCATATCGGAATTCTGCTGCTGGCGTTCGTCGGCGTGATCGCCTTTATCCTCCGAAGAATGGTTTTTCCCGGAGCCAGGGAAGGCGCGCATGGCGGGAGCATTGGCATCGGCGGCGGCCACAGTGGCGGGCATGGCGACCATTCGCACGACAGCGGTGGCGGTGACGGCGGATCGGGCGACTAGGCTCATTCTGCCGCCTCCTTCTTGTCTTTCAGCTTGTCGGCATTTTCGCGGGTGTCGTACTCGGCGCGCATGCGGCGCACGAGGTCGAGTTCGGCCTGGAAATCGACATAGTGCGGCAGCTTCAGATGCTCGACGAAGCCGGTCGCCTGGACATTGTCTGAGTGTGAGATGACGAACTCCTCGTCCTGGGCCGCGGCGACGACATCCTCGCCGAGCTCCTTCGCGCGCAGCGCCCGGTCGCAGAGCGCCATCGCCATCGCCTTGCGCTCGCTCTGGCCGAAGACCAGGCCGTAGCCGCGGGTGAACTGCGGCGGCGCCTTGGCCGAGCCTTTGAACTGGTTGACCATCTGGCATTCGGTGACGCGGACAGTGCCGAGCGGGACAGCGAAGGGCAGTTCGGGAACGTCGAACTCGAGCTCGACCTCGCCGATGCGGATCTCGCCGACGAAGGGATGATTGCGGGCATAGCCGCGCTGCGTGGAATAGCCGAGCGCCAGCAGGAAACCTTCGTCGCCGCGTGACAGCGCCTGCAGGCGGATGTCGCGCGCCATCGGGAATTCCAGGGGCTCGCGGGTGATGTCGCCGGGGACATGGTCCTGCGGCATCTCGCCATCCGGCTCGATCAGGCCTTCGCGGGCGAGGATCGCCGAGACGCGCGGCATGGCTTGCGCTTCGGTCTCGCGCTGCAGCGGTTCGGCGACATCAGCGCCGGCGGCAAGCTCGGGATCGAGAAGCCGGTGGGTGTAGTCGAAAGTGGGCCCGAGCAATTGGCCGCCGGGCAGATCCTTGTAGGTCGCCGACACGCGCCGCTCGACCAGCATGGTGGCGGTGTCGATGGGCTTGGAGTAGCCGAAGCGCGGCAGCGTGGTGCGATAGGCGCGCACCAGGAAGATCGCCTCGATCATGTCGCCGCGCGCCTGGACGATGGCTAGGGCGGCCAGCTCCCGATCGTAGAGCGAGCCTTCGCTCATCACCCGGTCGACGCCGAGCGCCAGCTGCTCGACGATCTGGTCGAGGCGAAGCGCCGGCACCGAACGGTCGCCGCGCCGGCGGTCGGCAAGCAGGCTGTGGGCGTTGGCGATTGCGGCTTCGCCACCTTTTACCGCGACATACATCTTACGCCTCCATCGTCTTGATGCGCGTCGTGCGCGGCAGGCAGGCAATGCCGCCTGATGTGACGAGGATGATGTCGACGCCACGCGGAAAGCGCTTGATGTTCTGTTTCCACTGCTCGACGAAATGGCGCGGCATCTGCGCCGGCGCGATCGTGGCGCTGGTTTCGATGCCAGGGCCTTCAAGCAACAGCGGCGTGCCGGAGACGAGATCGCCGACGTGCAGGATCAGCGTGGTCGAACGGTCGGGATAGTCCTGCGTGCCCTGCGAAAAACCATCGAGCGACATCATCTCGGCAGGTGCTGCGATCAAGGCGAAATGCGCATCGGCCGGCGTGTTGGCCAAAGGCGCGCCGGTGTGGAAGCCAAGCCATGATTTGACGGCAGGGGAAGCCTGCAGAGCCGGGTCAAGCCAGAGCGGCGTGTCGTTGTCGCAAAGCGCCAGCGCTATGGCGCCGGCGCTTGCTGAGAGCGGCGCCGGCGGGCGGGCGAAGGCCGGCAGCTTCTGCACGCTGCCTGGCCGCGCCATTGTGTCCATGACGGCGCGGAACACGGTCTGGGCATTGAAGACCGGATCGGCGAAACCGCCCTCGATCGATTGCGCTGCAATGTCCATCAGTCTTCTCCGCGAACCATGGTGAAGAAATCCACCTTCGTTGCCGCCGTCTCGGCGCGGCGTTTTTCATGCGCCGTGGTCAGGGCCGACCGCAGGGGCGCTATCAGTCCGGCCTCGACCTCGGTGCGGCGGGCAGGGTCCTGCCATAGCGCGTCGGCGATGGCCGCCAGCCTTGCCTTCTGCTTGTCGCGGCCAAGCGCATAGCAATGGCCGACCTGTCCGGACGGCAGCCGGACCGTGGCGCGGGTAACGGTCGCCTCGCCGACATTGAAAGGGGCGCCGCCGCCGCCGATGCGGCCGCGCAGGGTGACCAGGCCGGTTTCGGGGCCGCGGAGCAGCTCGGCGTCCGAAGGCAGTCCGGCCTTATTCCAGAGCCGTACGATGTCATCGCCGCTGGATTGCGCCAGGGTTGCCATGGCGGCCTTGCGCTCGGCCTGGTCGCGGGCTTCCTGTCCTCGCATAAGCAAATAGTCCTCGTGGTTAAATTTGTCTATTGATATAGACAACTATACAAATTATACCTATTATCTAGCGCGTGTCCATGACGGGTGGATGACAGCGACAGAAGACTGGGCGCTGAAGGTTGGGGGCAATGATGGTCGGACGGTTGGCAGCGGACAGCATCGAGCGGCGCAGCGGCGTTTCGCTGTGGCGACAAATCGCCGACAAGATCCTGCATGCGATCGCGATCGGCGATTTCACGGAGAATGCAGCGATGCCGCCGGAGGTGGCGCTGGCCGAGCGCTATGGCGTCAATCGCCACACGGTGCGCAGCGCCATATCAGCCCTTGTGCAGGAAGGCGTGTTGCGGGCCGAGCAGGGGCGCGGAACCTTCGTCTTGTCGCGCAAGCGGCTGTCCTATCCGATTGGCGCGCGCACGCGTTTTTCGACGGGCCTGCAGGGGCAAACCACGGAACGGCACATCGTCCTGCTCGCCTCGTCGGTCGAGCCGGCCAGCCAGCGCGTCGCCGAGGGCCTTGGCCTTGCCAGGGGGGCTGAGGTGATCCGTCTGGAAACGCGTGGCGAAGCCGATGGACGGCCGGTGTCGCGCGCTGCCGGCTGGTTCGAGGCCAGGCGCTTTGCCGGCATCGATGCCGCGATGGCGGAGACTGGTTCGATCACCGCGTCGCTGGCGCGCTTCGGCATAGACGATTATCTCCGGCAATCGACCGTGTTGTCGGCGCGCCATGCCGATGCGGCGGACCTTGCCGACCTCGATCTGCAGCCGGGCGCCATCGTGCTGGTCACGGTCGCCGTCAACGTCACGCCGGACGGCCAGCCGATCCAGTTTTCCGAGTCGCGCTTCCCTGCCGAGCGGGTGGAGCTCAAATTGTCGGCATTGTAGGGAGTGACGGGCTTATACAAGGCGTGATTTATCTGACTCACGCTGATATCAGACTAGCTTGGTCGCGCTCACTTGTCAGCGGCTTGGCGTTTGAGGACCGCCTTCCCCC
>NZ_RZTC01000072.1:0-35053 GCF_004023165.1 Mesorhizobium sp. M7A.F.Ca.MR.176.00.0.0
GATTATGGGCACCGGCCCGATCCCAGCATCGCGCAAGGCCTTGGAAAAGGCCGGCTGGTCGGTCGGCGATCTCGACCTGGTCGAGGCCAACGAGGCCTTTGCCGCGCAGGCCTGCGCCGTCAACAAGGACATGGGCTGGGATCCCTCGATCGTCAACGTCAATGGCGGCGCCATCGCCATCGGCCACCCGATCGGTGCGTCCGGCGCCCGCGTCTTCAACACGCTGGTCTTCGAAATGCGCCGGCGCGGCGCCAAGAAAGGCCTCGCCACCTTGTGCATCGGCGGCGGCATGGGCGTCGCCATGTGCATCGAAGCGCTCTGAAAAAGAAGTGAGTAGCAAATAGGGAGTAGTCAATAGGGAAGAATTGCGTCAGCGCGACGGGACGTAGATCCCTACTCGCTATTCGCTACTCCCTATTCGCTCTCCCGACCAAAGGGAGGGAACACGCATGACCAAGGTAGCAATCGTCACAGGCGGATCGCGCGGCATCGGCGCGGCGATCTCGATCGCATTGAAGACCGTCGGCTATTCGGTTGCCGCGAACTATGCCGGCAATGACGCCGCAGCGGCGAAATTCAAGGCCGAGACCGGCATTCCGGTCTACAAATGGTCGGTCGCCGACTATGATTCCTGCGCCGCCGGCATCCGCCAAGTCGAGGCCGATCTCGGCCCGGTCTCGGTGCTGGTCAACAACGCCGGCATCACCCGGGACGCCATGTTCCACAAGATCACGCGCGAGCAGTGGAAAGAGGTCATCGACACCAACCTGTCCGGCGTCTTCAACATGACGCATCCGCTGTGGAGCGGCATGCGCGACCGCAAGTTCGGCCGCGTCATCACCATCTCCTCGATCAACGGCCAGAAGGGCCAGGCCGGCCAGGTCAACTATTCCGCCGCCAAGGCCGGCGACATCGGTTTCAGCAAAGCTCTCGCTCAGGAGGGGGCTCGCGCGGGCATCACCGTCAACGTCATCTGCCCCGGCTACATCGCCACCGAAATGGTCAAGGCGATCGACGAGAAAGTGCTCAACGAGCGCATCATCCCACAGATCCCTGTCGGCCGCCTCGGCGAGCCCGAAGAAATCGCACGCTGCGTCGTTTTCCTCGCATCCGAAGATGCCGGCTTCATCACCGGCTCGACCATCACAGCCAATGGCGGCCAATACTTCGCCTGACCAAAACCACGTGGCTTGAATGTGCACACGTGCCGGCAGTGTCGCCGGCACATTTGTCTTTAGACGCAACGCTCCGATACAGCGCCGGAAGTTGTCCGGCGCCTCAAGTTCACGCGACCAGCTTGAGTTCGCGTCTCACCGCTTGCTTGCGCAGGCCCGGCTGCGACGACGCTGGCAGCTTCGCCATTTCGGCCCGGCTGAGACCTGACAATTTCATCGAGATCCTGCGCTTGACGAACGGCATCATGTTGACGACGCCGAGCACGAAATTGCGCAAGACGCGCCGCAGCGGTGTGCGAACAAGCGCCATGCCTGTCAGCCTGCCCGCCAGTTCGATCACCTCCTGCGCCGCGGGACGCCGAAGCGTCTCGTAGAGGTCGAGTTCGCTTTCCGGGCGGACACCGTTGATCACGTCGCCGAGCAGTTCTCCCAGCACCACGGCATCGATCAGGCCGGTGTTCATGCCTTGGCCGCCGGCCGGGCTGTGCACATGGGCGGCGTCGCCCATGACGAACAGGCGCCCCTGCCGGTAGGACTTGGCAAGGCGGTGATGCACGCGGAAGCGTGTACTCCAGGTCAGGTCGAGCACCTGCGCCGGGCTGGCCGACGGGCCGCGACTGTCGAGCAGCGCCTGGATGTCGGCAATGCCGGTCCGCTCAGGCGCCTCATCCATGGTCGCTACGATGCGGTATGATCCGTCCGGCAGTGGCGCGACGACGACCAGTCCGGCCGGAGAGAACAGCAGCGACACCTCTGTTGGCCCGAGCGGCCAGTCAAGGCGCACGTCGGCGAGTACAAAAGACCCTGCATAGGCCTCGCCGTCGAAGCCTATGCCGGCGGCCTCGCGCACCACGCTGTGCATGCCGTCCGCACCAACGACGTAGCGCGCCGAGATCGTCTTTTCGCGACCATTCTGGACGACCGTGACGTGCGCGCCATCGACCCCCTGCAATACCTCCTTCGCCTCGACGCCGCGACGGATGACACCGCCCAACCCGGCGATACGCTCAGTGAGGACCTTCTCGGTCAGGTTCTGCGGAATCATCAGCACGTAGGGATACGCCGAGGGCAGGCTCGAGAAATCGAGGTTGATTAGGACCCGGTCGCGATCACGTATGGCGAAGTTGTCAAGCTTCAGGCCGAGTTCGACCAGCCGCCCCGTAACGCCAAGCGGCTCGAGTGTCTCCAGCGTCTGCGCGTGGATCACTCCGGCACGTGAGGTGTTGAGGCCTTCGGCGAGGCGGTCGACCACGACGTGATCGACGCCTGCCTGATGCAGGGCAATGGACAGCGCCAGGCCGGTCGGGCCGGCGCCTATGACCAGGACTTCGGTGGTATCAGGCAGCATTTTCTCTCTCCATTTGTCAACGATTGGTGACTTTTATCTTGGGTGCTTGAGTTTGTCAACGCTCGTTGATATTTGATTTTCATGAGCACGAATCATTCGAAAAAGCCGAGCAAGTCGGATCGCACCCGAGGGCAAATCCTGGATGCCGCCAGAGATCTGTTTGCCGAGCACGGCTATGACGGCGCGTCGATCCGCGATGTCGGGACCCGCGCCTCGATCGATCCGGCCATGGTGATCCGCTATTTCCACAGCAAGGACGAATTGTTCGCCCGGGCGGCACTCGTCGACCTGCAACTGCCGGCACTTCGGGTGATCGACCCGGCCACCGTCGGCGAAACTTTGATCAGGCGGTTTCTCGAAGTCTGGGAAGGCCCGGCCAGCGGACCCGGCATGGCAATTCTGCTGCGTTCCGCGGCGTCGAACGAATTCGCCGCCGAAAAAATGCGCGAGATATTCGCCAACCAGGTGAGGCCGGTGGTTGCGGCGGTCGGCGATCTCGCCGACGCCGGTCGAAGGGCCGGGCTCATTTCGAGCCAGTTGCTGGGTTTGGCGATGTGCCGATATGTGCTGCGGCTACCGCCCGTCGTCGCTCTGTCACACGACGAGATCATCCGGAACGTCGGCCCTGCGCTGCAACGCTATGCCACTGGAGAGGACACGGCCTGAACCAGCGGTCCGGCCGGACCCGTCAACATGCAGCGGCTGCACCTAGCCAAAGCATGCAACCAATCTGTGCCGAAGCAGCACGCGGAGGTTAACAGCCACCCGCCGCCCTGTGCGAAAGCTGCTTCGTAACCTGTGGATTCTCGGTGGATAAGCTGTTCACAACACAAGATATTGGGGTGAACAAATCAGGAAAATCACGCCATCGCTGATTCGTCGCTGATTCGTTCCGGCTATGAGCCGAACGTTAACGACGACAGCCGGAATCGCCTGCCCAACTGCTTAACGCAGGTTAAGAAAGATCAACAATTTCATCATGTTGGTCGAGGCGCGCCTAGCCACCGTGATTGTTTCCAGGCAAAGGTTAACGGCAACACCCCTCTTAGCATGAAACGGGCCAGTTCAGCGATTCAGCATGTGGTGCGACTCGCGGCCGCGAAATCCACATGTAGCCGTGAACAAAAGCTGAATCTGCAGGAGTCACTGATTCGTCGCCGATTCGTTCCAGACTCGTTCTATCCGTTAATCCGCAGCCGATTGGAAGCTTGACAAAACCACCTTCTCGCCGCCGGCGGAACATTCCGCTTTCGCTTCGCGCCCGAAATCCCTATGTGTCGCCTGTCATACGCGCCATTTGAGGCAGCGCTCCCGACAACCAGAGGCCAGAAGCCTTATTTCCAGATCCCGGAAGCCTTATTCTAGGTTGATGAACATCCAGCCCAAACACACAGAGCCGCTGATCCTGTCGGGCCGCGACGTGACCGCCGTGCTCGGGCCCACCAACACCGGCAAGACCCATCTCGCCATCGAGCGCATGGTAGCGCATGAGAGTGGGATCATCGGCCTGCCGCTCAGGCTTCTGGCGCGCGAGGTCTACGCCCGCGTCTGCGAAAAGGTTGGCGCCCACAAGGTCGCGCTGATCACGGGCGAGGAAAAGATCCAGCCGCCGGGCGCCAGATATTCGGTCTGCACCGTCGAGGCCATGCCGCGCGAGACCGACGCCGCCTTTGTCGCCATCGACGAGGTGCAGCTCGCCGGTGACCTCGAGCGCGGCCACATCTTCACCGATCGCATCCTGCACCTGCGCGGCCGCCAGGAGACGCTGCTACTGGGTGCCGCCACCATGCACGGTATCCTGCAGCGCCTGCTGAGGGGTGTCTCGGTGGTGACGCGGCCGAGGCTGTCGCATCTTGCCTATGCCGGCTCCAAGAAGCTGACCCGCCTGCCGCGGCGCACGGCAATCGTCGCCTTCTCCGCCGACGAGGTCTACGCCATCGCCGAGTTGATCCGCCGCCAGCAGGGCGGTGCCGCCGTCGTGCTCGGCGCGCTCTCGCCGCGCACCCGCAACGCCCAGGTGGCGCTATTCCAGTCCGGCGATGTCGACTACCTCATCGCCACCGACGCCATCGGCATGGGTCTCAATCTCGATCTCGACCACGTCGCCTTCGCCCAGAACCGCAAGTTCGATGGCTTCCAGTACCGCAACCTGACCGCGGCCGAGCTCGGCCAGATCGCCGGCCGCGCCGGCCGGCATCTGCGCGACGGCACGTTCGGTGTCACCGGCCAGGTCGACCCGCTCGACGAAGAGCTGATCAAGAAGATCGAAGGCCACGAGTTCGATCCGGTGAAGGTGCTGCAGTGGCGCACCGCGCATTTCGACTTTGCCAGCCTCGACGCGCTGAAGCGCTCGATCGAGACCAACGCTCCGGTCGAGGGACTGACGCGGGCATTGCCTGCCGTCGACGCACAGGCGCTCGAGCATCTGTCGCGCGACGAAGACATCCGCGCGCTCACCACCAATGCCAAGCGCGTGGCGCTGCTGTGGGAAGCCTGCGCGCTGCCCGACTACCGCAGGATCGCGCCGGCGCAGCATGCCGACCTCATTGCCTCGATCTACACGGACCTCGCACGCCACGGCCATGTCAACGAGAATTACATGGCCGAGCAGGTGCGCCGCGCCGACACCACCGAGGGCGACATTGACACGCTGTCGCATCGCATAGCCCAGATCCGCACCTGGACATTCGTGTCGAACCGGCCCGGCTGGCTGGCCGATCAGGCACACTGGCAGGAAAAGACGCGCGAAATCGAAGACAGATTGTCGGATGCGCTGCATGAGCGGTTGACGAAACGCTTCGTAGACCGCAGGACTTCCGTCCTCATGCGGCGCCTTAGAGAAAATACCATGCCTGAAGCCGAAATTAGCCCTACCGGAACCGTCCTTGTCGAAGGCCACCATGTCGGCGAGTTGCAAGGGTTCCGCTTCACCGCCGACCAGACCGCCGGCGGCGAAGACGCCAAGGCGGTGCGCACCGCTGCCCAGAAGGCGCTGGCCGCCGAGTTCGAATCGCGCGCCGAACGCTTCGGCGCCTCGGCCAATGGCGACATCGCGCTCGGCTCGGACGGCACGCTGCGCTGGATCGGCGCGCCGATCGGCACGCTTGTATCAGGCGAAGACGCGCTGAAGCCGCGGCTGGTGCTGCTGGCCGACGAGCAGCTGACCGGCCCGGCGCGCGACAAGGTCGCCGCGCGTGCCGAGCGATTCGTCAATTTCCAGATCGAGTCGCTGCTGAAGCCGCTGGTCGACCTCAGGAACGCCGACCAGATTTCCGGCATCGGCCGCGGCATCGCCTTCCAGCTGGTCGAGAATTTCGGCCTCATCAACCGCCGCGACATCGCCGAGGAGATGAAGTCGCTCGACCAGGAAGGCCGCGCCGCACTTCGCCGGCTTGGTGTGCGCTTCGGCGCCTACCATGTCTTCGTGCCGGCGCTGATCAAGCCGGCGCCTGCCGGGCTGGTGACATTGCTATGGGCGCTGAAGAACGACGGCAAGGACAAGCCGGGCTTTGGCGACGTGGTCCATGCGCTCGCCTCGGGTCGCACCTCGGTGGTGATCGACCCTGCTTTCGACAAGACGTTCTATAAGCTTGCCGGCTACCGCAATCTCGGCCGTCGCGCCGTGCGCATCGACATACTGGAACGGCTGGCGGATCTGATCCGTCCGGCGACCAACTGGAAGCCCGGCCTCGGCCAGCGCCCGGACGGCGCCTATGACGGCCAGTCCTTCATGGTGACGCCGCCGATGATGTCGATCCTCGGCGCCACCGCCGACGACATGGAAGAAATTCTCAAGGGTCTCGGCTACCGTGCCGAGCCTAAGCCGGCCGTCGAGGTCAAGGCGCGGCTCGAAGCGCAGGACAACGCCGCCCGCGAAGCGGCGGTGGCGAAACTGGCGACGGAAGAAGCTGCACGAGCCGAGCAGGCCAAAGCGGCGGAAGCCGCGGCAACGGATGCCGCAGCAGAGGCAGCCGTCGAAGGGTCGGAGCCGGCATCGGACGCAGTGGCCGTTTCGGAAACCACGGTCGAAATTCCCGCCGAAATCACCTCCGACGCCGCGGCGGAACCTGCTGCGCCAGCCGTGGAAGAACAGGCGGACGCTCCAGTCGAAACCGTGCAAGACGAAGCGCCTGTAGCCGAGGCTGCGGCCGACGTCGCCGAACCGGCGCCGGTTGAACCGCAGGCAGAGACTGAGACTGCCGAGATCGAAGTTGCAGCGGCAGAAGAAGCCGCAACGCCCGAGCTGGCGGCAAATGCCGCGCCGGCAACGGACGCCGCGCCGGACGAACCTGTGGCGGTGACTGAAGCAGCCGTCGGCGAACCCGCTCCGGAAGCCGAAGGGCCAAAACCCATCCTGTTGTGGCGGCAGGGCCGCTTCGAACAGCGGCCGCGCAACCGCGATGACAACCGCAGGAACAATCGCCCGCGCAACGGACAAGCGCGCGGCCGAAGCGATGCGCCTGCGGATGCCGCCGGCGCACCGGCCGCCGCCGCTGCACCCGGCGAACGTCCGGCCCATGAAGGCCGTCGCGATGGAGCCGGCAAGCCGCGCTTCGACCGCTCGAAATTCAAGCCCAAGCCGCAGGCCGAAGGCGAACAGCGACGTGATGGCAGGCCGCAGGGCGAACGTCCCGACCGCCGCGAAGGCCGTCCCGACTGGAAGGGTGGCAGGCCGGATGGCAAAGGTGGCCCGCAAGGCGGCAAGCCGGCCTTCCAGCCGAAGCCGCGCGAGGAGCGCCCGGTGCGTTTCGATCCGGATTCGCCCTTCGCCAAGCTCGCCGCTCTCCGCGACCAGCTGAAGAAGTAGAACCCGGCTCGCTTCGATGGTTGCCGAAGGCCGCCAGCGCATCGACAAATGGCTGTTCTTCTCCCGCGCCGTGAAATCGCGCTCGCTGGCGGCGAAGTTGGTCGTCGCCGGCCGGGTCCGCATCAATCGCGACAAAGCAGCGCAGGCCTCCGACCAAGTCAAGCCAGGCGACGTCCTGACCATCACACTCGAACGCCGCATCTTCATCTGGAAGGTGCTTGGTGCCGGTGCACGGCGCGGCCCGGCCGAGGAGGCCCGGACGCTCTACGAGGATATGTCGCCACCGCCCGCACCGAAGGGCGAAGCCCCTCCCGATGCAATTCCGGGGCTGCGCGAGGCCGGCAGCGGCCGCCCGACCAAGAAGGAACGTCGCCAGACCGACCGATTGCTCGGCGAAGATTGATGCCTGGCGTCCAAAAACACGCAGTGGTTCTGGGGCAACGGCACGCCTGAGGCGAGAACTGAGCCCGGCAAACAGACGCTCTGCGGGACATGACTGACTTCCGCCGGGCCTGCAGTCTGGAATTCCATTCCGGAAACACCGGCACCGTCCGCAATGGCTACCCTTGCAAGCGGTCGACAAAGGCGTTACCTGACGGAAAAAGCCCAACAAAATGGGACGTCCCGGAGCCGACCGATGACCTATGTCGTGACCGACAATTGCATCAAATGCAAATACATGGACTGCATCGAAGTCTGTCCGGTCGACTGTTTCTACGAAGGCGAGAACATGCTCGTCATCCACCCCGACGAGTGCATCGACTGCGGTGTTTGCGAGCCGGAATGCCCGGCCGACGCAATCAAGCCGGACACCGAACCCGGCCTCGACAAATGGCTGCAGGTCAACACCGAATACGCCGAGAAATGGCCCAACATCACCGCCAAGAAGGAACCGCCGGCAGACGCCAAATCCTTCGACGGCGAGGCCGGCAAGTTTGAGAAATACTTCTCGGCCGAGCCCGGCGAAGGCGATTGACAACACGGCCGCAAAGGCCGGTATTACGCTGGGTAAGAGGCACGTCACATTAACCGGCTTGACAGCCGGCGCTGACCTGTGGCCTTCGCGTATGCAGCAAAACCTTGATTCTTCCGACTTTTTGTGTTACATCAGCGAAACATGCCGGTGACACAACGTCGATTTATGGCGCAGACGCCCCAAATCACTGAAAGGTGAAAATCCCATTCGGACCAGAGCGATCTGGGCCAGGCGGTCGCGATGTTGCGGTTTGCCGGTCCGGCTTTTCCGATGGGTTCATCTGTTGTGCGGCTAACGATCGGCTTCCCCGATCGCGCGAGTTCGGACCGGCAGGACGCCGGTGCCACAACAAGGAGTTCAGGGCGTAATGGCAACGATCACCCCGCAGAAGAAGTCCACCGCTGCGCGTCACGGTTTCAAGACCGGCGAGTACATCGTCTACCCGGCGCACGGCGTCGGCCAGATCGTCTCGATCGACGAGCAGGAAGTTGCTGGACACAAGCTGGAACTGTTCGTCATCGACTTTTCGAAGGACAAGATGCGCCTGAAGGTGCCGGTCGCCAAGGCGACCTCCATCGGCATGCGCAAGCTGTCGGAGGAGGATTATGTCGAGCGCGCGCTGAAGGTCGTGCAGGGCCGCGCCCGTGTCAAGCGCACCATGTGGTCGCGCCGCGCCCAGGAATATGATGCGAAGATCAATTCGGGCGACCTGATCTCGATCTCGGAAGTCGTGCGCGACCTCTACCGCGCCGACAACCAGCCGGAGCAGTCCTATTCCGAGCGCCAGCTCTATGAGGCGGCGCTCGACCGCATGGCCCGCGAGATCGCGGCCGTCAACCGCATGTCGGAAACCGAAGCCGTGCGCTTGATCGAGGTCAACCTCAACAAGGGCCCTAAGCGGGGCGCCAAGGCCGACAATGAAGAGGCCGAGCAGGAAGAAGCTGCCTGATCCTTCTCGCCTTTTCGAGAGATCCTGCCTGAAACGATTGGAGGCTCCGGTTTGACCGGGGCCTCTTTTGCTTCGGGCCGCAGCTTCGATGTTGATGATGTACTGCGCACCAGCGTGCTGCATCGCGGCTTGCCGGCGCGTCGAACCGTGGTGCCGTCCAGCACGCGTTTTCGTTTAACGTGTGTCCCCACTTGTCGCCTTGCCAGCAAAGCAGACCGCAGCAATGGTTTCGCGCAATTCCTCGTCGGCGATCGGCTTGTGCAGGATGCGGCTGCCGCTGGCGCTGATCTCCTTGAGGCGCGAAGGCGAGGTATCGCCGGTGATGATGATGGTCGGGACAACGCGGCCGATATGGGCGTGAAGCGCACGGATCGCGTCGGTGCCGGTGGTGTCATTCTCGAGACGGTAGTCTGCGATGATCAGGTCGACCGGCGCATCGCCGGCAGCCAGCGCCGCCGCATGGGCCTTCCGTGCCTCTGCGGCGGAGCGGCCGGGATAGACACGATGTCCCTCCAGGCTGAGCAAGCGCACCATGGCATCGAGAACGTCGCCCTCATCCTCGACCACCATGATGCCGGCGGCACTGCTGGCCGGCGATGTCGTGTTGACCTCTAAGCGAGCCTGCACCGCGCCGGCCTTCGCGACGGTGATGGAAAACAGGGAACCGCGTCCTGGTGTCGAAGCTAATTTCAGGGGGTGCCCCAACAGTTCGGCGGTGCGACGAACGATGGCGAGCCCGAGTCCCAGGCCTTGCGTGCGGTCCCGCGCCGGGTTCTGCAACTGCACGAACTCCTCGAAGACCATCCCCTGCTGATCGGCGGGGATGCCGGGGCCGCTGTCGAGGACCTGTATCTCCACACATGCGCCGCGCCGGCGACAGCCCAGCAGGACACCACCTTGCTTGGTGTAGCGAAAGGCATTCGACACCAGGTTGTTGAGAATGCGCTTCAGCATCATCGGGTCGCTGTCGACGCAGAGGCCGCTGTCGACCACGCGCCACGTAAGTCCGCGCTGTTTCGCCTCGGCGGCGAATTCATTGCGAAGATCACCAAAGAGGTCGCGCAGCGGCACCGCCTCGCTCGCGACCGTGACGATGCCCGCATCGAGCCGGGAGATATCGAGCAAAGCGTTGAGCAGCCCACTGAAGTTGCTGACAACCGATTTCGCCCGGCTGGCCAGGTCGCGCGCCTCGCCGGAGGGTACGTCGCCGCGCTGCCCCAAAACGGCAAGCGTCGAGACCAGCAGGCTCAGGGCATGGATCGGTTGGCGCAGATCGTGACTCGCCGCCGCCAGAAAACGCGTCTTGGCACGGTCGGCGGTCTGCGCCCTGTCGCGTTCCTCTTGCAGATGCTCGACCAGCGTTTCGTTCTCCAGTCGCAGGCTGACGGTTTCGCGCAGCATGCGGTAGGTGATACGGCAGTAGTAGAAATTGATCGCCACCAGCGACGCGAGCAGGAACAGGAAGGCGCCGGAAATATCGCTTTGGGTGGTCAGGCAGCGCAGGGCGACCGGCACCACCGTGGCCAGGATGGAACCAACCAGCGCCGGCGGAAAGGCCGACAGAGACGGCACGGTGCCGCAGACGAGACCAGTCAGGACGATGACCGTGAAGGACAGCACGATCGGCGCCTCGGGCATGAATCCGACCCAGCCAAGCACACCCCACAGAAGGCCTGACATGCAGGAAAATGCCGTCGCCAGCCATGCCCAGCGCAAGATCGAGTGGCGATCCCGGGCGCGGCTGAAAAAACGGCGCGACGCCAGCACCCGGATAGCCGTCAGCAGATACAGCGCCGCTAGCCAGCCGATCAGCCAATTGGTGGAAACGGCCGTTCTCAGCACATAGACCGCCGCCATCGAGATCACGATGTTGGAGATGACCACGCCGTAGGAATTGCGATACAGGAGTTCGATCAGGGCCTGGCGTATCTTGTCTTCCTGCATCGAATCCCTCCAATTGCCCCAAGTATTCTCCGGGCGGTCTTCCCCGGTACCGTTGATCTACCGGCAACCTGTTTCGCATAAGTTGGCGATCGATCCATATACGCCGCTGCAGTCCTGGATGGTGCCCTGATGAATCGCCCGCTCACCGCCATACTCGCCGACGACCATGCCATCGTGCGCGAGGGGCTGAAGCTGCTCATCTCGGCGATGGACAATGTCTCGGTCGTCGCCGAGGCTGCGGATGGCGAGGCGCTGCTTGGCCAACTGCGAAGCACGCGCGCCGACCTTTTGATCCTCGACCTGGGCATGCCAGGTGTCGCCGGGATGCAGTTCATCGCCACCATCAGGACCTTGGCGCCACACCTGCGCATCGTGGTGCTGACGGCCAATATCGAGCCGAGGACGGTGCGCGCCGCGCTCAGTGCCGGCGCCAACGCCTACCTGACCAAGGACGGCGATCCCGAGGAACTCGGCGCCGCCATCGAAGCGGTCAAGAAGGGGGGCACCTATCTGGCGAAAACCGTTCGCTTCGCCGTCAGCGATATGGGCAGGGGCAGCGAGCCGATAGCCGCACAGGAAATCCTCTCCCCGGTGCCGCTGACGCGGCGCGAACGGCAGATCCTTCAACTGGTGGCGCAAGGCATGATCACGCGCGACATCGCCGAACGGTTGGGGATCAGCCTGCCGACCGCTCGCAAGCATCGCGAAAACCTGATGGGCAAGCTCAATCTCCACAACACCGCCGAACTGACCGCCTACGCGGTTCGTTTGGGATTGCCCGCCGGCTGACATCGCAGCCGCTCGGCAACGTCCCCTTAACCATCGGCAGATTAGCCAAGCCCGATCACGATCCAAATACGGCATCTGCCGTATGTTTTCGGCCTGACCCCCAGCCTACTCCTCCCACGGCTTGATCACATGGGAGGAGCCGTCATGCCGTCGCTGGATCTTTGGATTCCGTTCGCCCTCGCAACGCTCGCCTTCGCCTGCATGCCAGGGCCGGCGATTCTCTACATGACCGCGCAGACGCTGGCCCATGGCCGTCAGGCGGGATTGATGGCGGCACTGGGTGTTCATCTCGGCTGTTACGTGCACATCCTGGCCGCGGCGGTCGGACTCGCCGCACTGATGGAACACGCGCCGGTCGCTTTCTCGATGATCCGATTGGCGGGCGCCACATATCTCATTTCGCTAGGCCTTGCCATGTTCCTGGGCTGGAACCGGATGGGCGAGGACGGTGCCAGGCCGGCCCCGAACACATTCCGCGACAGCATGGTCGTCGAGATCCTCAATCCCAAGACGGCACTGTTCTTCCTGACCTTCCTGCCGCAGTTCGTGGATCCGTCAGCCGCCATTGCCGTAGGGTTGCAATTCCTCATCCTCGGCATCGTCGTCAATCTCATCTTCTCGATGGCCGACCTGGCGGCGGTCGGCATCGCCTCGCTCGCCGCTGGCCGGTTCACTGGCGGCGGCGCCGGATGGGTGATCCCCAAGACATGCGGTTCGATCCTCATCGGACTTGGCGTGGCGCTCGTCAGCCATCATATCTGAACCTGCAAATGAAAAGCCGCGGCGTCAGGGGAGAGCCGACGGTGAAATTTTAGCGGCTGCCGGCAGCAAGGGCCAGTATGCCGGAGGGCGCCTCACGGCCTGCTCGCGCACCGGGCAAGATATCCCGGAAACCAGCGCCCCTTTTAGGGCCATCGCCCGAATCAACATACTCTGGGTCGCGCGCTTACGCGCCGCCGCCTTCCTTCTCAGCCTCCTGCTTCAGCGTTGCGATGAACCGCTTCGTCCGTTGCTGCTGCGGATTGTTGAACAGCACCGCGGCCGGCCCCTTCTCGACGACGACGCCGGCATCGAGGAACACCACTTCCTGGGCGATCTTGGAGGCGAGGCGCAGATCATGCGTCGCCATCACCATGGTCGTGCCTTCGCTGGCGAGCTTGCCAAGCACCTCGACCACCTCTTGCGCCAGTTCCGGGTCGAGCGCCGAGGTCGGCTCGTCGCAGAGCAACACTTTCGGCGACGGCGCCAACGCGCGGGCGATCGCCACGCGCTGCTGCTGGCCGCCCGACAGCGTCGCTGGCCAGGCGTCTGCCTTGTGCACCATCCCGACCTTCTCCAGCAGAGCCAGTGCCCGCTCGCGTGCCCTCTCAGGCGACCATTTCAACACCGTCACCAGCCCTTCCATGACGTTCTCGATCGCAGTGCGATGCGGAAACAGCTGGAAGTTCTGGAACACCATGCCAGTCTGCAGCCGCAGGCGCTGGATATCCCTGGCCGGAACCCTGCCGCCGGGGTGGAATTCGAGCGTCTCGTCGCCAATGCGCACCGTGCCCGAGGTCGGGATCTCCAGGAGGTTGATACAGCGCAGCAGGGTGCTCTTTCCCCCGCCCGACGGACCGACCAGCGCCGTGACGCTGCCTTCGGCAATGGTGACCGTCACGCCCTTCAACACGAGATTGTCGCCGAAGCGCTTTTCGATGTTGCTGAGGCCGATCATGAGCGCGCCTCCAGGAAGCCGCCATAGCGGTTGAGCCGGGTCTCCAACCGCGTCTGCAAGGCCGACAGCACCGAACTCAGCGCCAAATAGAGGATCGCCGCCTCGACATAGAGGATCAGCGGCTCATAGGTGGTGGCGACGATGCGCTGCGCCGCCTGGAACATCTCCGGCACGGTGATGGCGGCGGCCAGCGACGTGTCCTTGACCAGCGAGATGAAGGTGTTGGAGAGCGGCGGCACCGCGACCCGGCCGGCTTGCGGCAGAATGGTACGCCGCATCGCCTGGCCCCAGGTCATGCCGATCGAATAGGCGGCTTCCCACTGGCCTTTCGGCACCGAGCCTATTGCCGCGCGGATGATTTCCGACGTGTAGGCGCCGATGTTGAGCGTGAATCCGATCAACGCCGCCGTGAAGGCGTCGAGCAGGATGCCGACCGACGGCAGGCCGTAGAAGATGAGGAACAGCTGCACCAAAAGTGGCGTACCCCGGAAGATCCAGACATAGAAGCGCACAAGCGCGACCAGCGGCTTGGGGCCGAACAGCCGGGCGAGTGCAGCACCCAACCCAACGGCCAGCCCCAAGGCGAAGGACAACAGCGTCAGCGGCACGGTGAAGATCAGCGCCGCCCACAGCAGCGAAGGCAGCGACTCCAGCATCAGTTGCAGCCAGTGCGGCACGTATGACCCTCCAGATTGGTCGAAGCAGCTTGGTCAAGGCGAGAATGCGTCTGCCATATCACGACAAAAGCGGCGGGCCGTCAAAGACGGCTCGCCGCTCGATGTGTCTCATGGCCGCGGAGCGGCTAGCCTCATGGATTACTTCGAAACATCCTGGCCGAAATAGGTGTCGGCGATTTTCTTATAGGTGCCGTCGGCCTTGATATCGGCCAGCGCCTTGTTGATCGCCGCGACCAGCTCCGGATCGCCCTTGCGCACGATGACGCCGGAATAGTCGGCGTTTTCCTCTTGCGCGGCAATCTTCACATTGGCGTCGGGCTTGTGCTTCTTGAAGTCGAGGAACGACAGGCTGTCATTGATCGTGGCGTCGGCGCGGCCGGTCAGAAGCAGCTGGATCGACTGGTCGAAGCCATCGGTGCCGACCAGTTCAGCGCCGTTCGTTTCGGCCAGCTTGCCGAAATTCGAGGTCAACGACTGCGCCGACTTCTTGCCCTTGAGATCGGCGAAGCTCTTGATGTCGGTGTTGTCGCCGCGCACGATCAGCACCGCCTTGGAGGCGATGTAGGGATCGGAGAAGTCGTACTTGGCTTTGCGGGCATCGGTGATGCCCACCTGATTGATGACGGCGTCGTAGCGATTAGCGTCGAGGCCGGCGATCAGTCCATCCCACTTGCCTTCGAGGAACTCGGCCTGGACACCAAGCTTCTCGGCAATCGCCTTGGCAATCTCGACGTCGAAGCCGACCAGTGCACCGGACGTGTCATGGTAGGTGAACGGCGCATAGGTGCCTTCCGTGCCGATCTTGATGACACCGGCGTGCTTGATCTGGTCGAGATTGGGGCCGGCATGACCTGAAGCGACAGCCAGGGCCTGCAGCGTTCCGGCGATAATGAGCGACTTGAGCCATTTCATTTTTCTGTGATCCCGTCCTTGGCCGGCTGGCCGGCATATTTGTGAGCGCTGGAAACTGACAGATGCAAGCCGAAAAAATAAGGAACAGGATTTCAAAAACGGCGGGTTTATGAAACCATATTCTCTAAACGGCGCTTTTTCACTCGTGATCGCAGCCATCTCAGACCTTCTGAGAATCCTTCAGGCAACACAATCGCGCCGCTGCGGTCGCGGAACCTTTCCCGCGCATGGCAGTTCTGGCTGTTCTAGGGCACGACGCCGGCATTTCAACCCGGGCGGCAGCCAACTTTGCAAAGTCATTCGCACCACCCAGGGAGCGCCTCATGATGGAAGACACGGCAGGACGGATCATGGTCCGCGCAGCAATGAAGGCTCCCTACCTCGAGCGTGACGAAGAGCATCGGCTTGCATTGCTCTGGAAAGAGGACAACGACCAGAACGCGCTGCACTCAATCACCGTCGCCCATATGCGGCTGGTCATTTCCATGGCCTCCAAGTTCCGCCATTACGGCCTGCCGCTCGGCGATCTGGTCCAGGAGGGTCATGTCGGATTGCTCGAGGCCGCCGCCCGCTTCGAGCCGGAGCGCGAGGTGCGGTTCTCGACCTATGCGACATGGTGGATCCGCGCCTCGATGCAGGACTATATCCTGCGCAACTGGTCTATCGTGCGTGGCGGCACCAGCTCGGCCCAGAAGGCGCTGTTCTTCAACCTGCGACGCCTGCGCGCGCGGTTGGCGAATGGCACGGAGCCGCTCTCCAACGCCACGCTCTATCGCGAAGTGTCGGAGGCGCTTGGCGTCTCCGAAGCCGATGTGGCGATGATGGATTCGCGGCTCTCGGCGCCCGACTCCTCGCTCAACATGCCTATTGCCGACGATGCGGGTTCGACCGAGCGCATGGATTTCCTGATTTCGGACGATCCGCTGCCCGACGAGATCGTCGGCGACAAGATCGATGTCGCGCGCCGCTCGCTCTGGCTGAGGGAGGCGCTTCGCGCGCTCAACGCACGGGAGCTTAGGATCATCGAGGAACGGCGGCTGAACGACGAGGGCGCGACACTCGAAGCGCTCGGCGAAACCCTCGGCATCTCCAAGGAACGCGTCCGCCAGATCGAGGCCCGCGCCATGGAAAAGCTCAAGGTCGCATTGGTGAAGCAGAACCCGGAGTTCATGGCGACTGCCGCCTGAACGGCGGCAGGCGTCCAGCGGCGCCTACTTGTCGGTGACGATCTTGACCTTGTCGCCGGCCGAAACGGCGGCACCGGGCGACAGCGCGTTGAGGACGCGGAACAGGTCGAGCTTGCGGTCGACGCCGACCATCTGCGCCGAAAGTGAACCCATCGTCTGCCCAGGCTGGACGGTGACGACGCGGATGTGCAGCGGCTTCAGCGCCGCCTTTTCGGCAGCACTCAGTATCCGGAACGAGCCGCTTACCGAACGGGCGATCGTGTCCAGAGACGTGCTGGCGGAAGGGGCCGCGGTCAGCAGCCGGTAGACTTGGCCGCCAGCGCGGATCACCGCTATGTCGAATTGCCAGCCTTCGGCGCCGGCATGCGCGGTCGCCGCCTCATTGCCGTTGATGGTTTCCTGCTTGACGCTACTGTCGACGAGACCAGCCACCCAGCCGCTGCGGATATAGTCCGTCAGCGCCCGGTTCTTGTCGATGGAAACGCCATCGAAACGGATCGCTATGTCGCCGGGGCCGGTGGCCGTCACCGCTGCCGCCGAATTGTCGATGATGAAGCCGTCCGGCACCGTGAACGACACGCCAAGGCCCGGGTGCAGGAAGGTTTCGCCGCGCACATAGCCTTCCTCGGGCGTGTCGCCATAGAGCAGGCCGTCTATGCCGGCGAGGAAGGAATCGCGGTCGCGCGTGCCGACGCCCGGCGCGCCGAACTGGCGGGCATGGCGCTGCGCCAGATCGATGCGCTGCGGCGTGTTGGGGTGCGTGGCCAGGAAGTCCAGGCTGGCGTCGGTGGCGCCGCTGATCGAGCGGAAATCGGTATAGGCCGACATCGATTGAAGGAAGCGGCCTGCGGCGAAAGGATCGTAGCCGGCCTCGCCGATCGACTTGATGCCGATGGCGTCGGCTTCCAGCTCCTGGTTGCGCGAAAATTGCGCCAGCCTCAGCTTGCCGCGGATCAGCGCCGCCTTGGCGGTCGGGCTGTCGCCGAGCACATCGGAAACCACCTTGGTCGCCAGGCCTTCCTCTGCCTCGAGCTGTTGGCGCTGCAGGCCGTGATTGGCGGTGACGTGGCCCATCTCATGCGCGATGACAGCGGCAAGCTCGGCCGAATCATTGGCCAGCGCCAGGAGGCCGCGGGTGATGTAGAGATAGCCGCCCGGCAGCGCGAATGCGTTGACGTTGGGCGAATTTAAAATGGTGATGCGATAGGTCTGTGTCGGGTTGGCGGACACCACCGTTAAACTACCGACCACCTTGGCGACCATGCGCTCGAGCTTGGGGTCGGAATATTCACCGCCGTAAGTCGCCAGGATGCGCGGATGCTGCGCCTTAGCCAATTCGGCGAGCTTGTTGTTGGCGCCGACATTGTCCACGGTGATCGGCTTGTCGGAAGGCTGGAATCCGGATTCCTGAACTTCCGGCGGCGTGAACATCTGGCAGCTTGCCAACGCCACGGCAAAACCGGCCAGCGCGAGAAAACGCGCCAGCGGTTTCATTCCCAATGTGTTAGCGCCGATCGCCAGAACGGCTTCCTTTCGGGTCCCGGCGCATGACCACGAAAATCGGGGGCGATCTTCGGAACGTGTCATGCGCTATCTAAAACTGCTGCAGCATCCGTTGCCCGTCCCTTAGGGCGGGCGGCGGATACTGCAGGCAAATCACGGCCTGTGCCGCACCGGTAGGGCGACCTAGCCACACTCCCCCGGTCATGGCAAGCAAACGCCACATCGCCTGGAGCCGGTTTGACCGTAAATTATGTCCGCTTCCGGGCAACATCGCGTGATGTGGAATATCCAGCACCCGCGCCGATATAGCGCCGGAACGCCTCCGGACCAGCCCCGGTAAAGAAATCATCAGCCTTGCCGGTTGCGGCCACCAACCCATTGTCGACAAACACCATGTGCTCGCCGATGCGGCGTGCATCCTCGGGCTGGTGGGTGACAAATAGCACCGTCATGGCGCGTTCGGCATGAACGGCAGCAACCAGATTCAGCATCTCGTCGCGCAAAGCGGGTCCGAGCGAAGCGAATGGCTCGTCGAGCAGCAACACCGGTCGGTCGCGCACCAGCACGCGGGCCAGTGCGACGCGCTGGCGTTCGCCCCCGGAGAGCTCGCGCGGCAGGCGTTTCTCCTTGCCCGCGAGACCGGTGCGCGCAAGCGCCTCGGCGACCGCGGCGCGGTCCGCCTCGGTCAGCCCCAGGGAGGGCGAGCGGCCGAGCCCGACATTCTGCTCGACGGAAAGATGCGCGAAGAGATTGTTCTCCTGGAACACCATCGACACCGGCCGCGCCGAGGCCGGCTCGGCGCTGACATCGGCCCCGCCGATCAGCACGCGGCCCGATTGTGGGGTCTCGAAGCCGGCGACCAGATTGAGCAGCGTCGACTTGCCCGAACCGCTCGGACCCATGATGGCGGTGATCTTCGCCGTGGCGAACTCGACGTCGAAGACAAGTGGCACCTCACCATAACTGAACGACACCTTGTCCAGCCGCACCGGCGCGCCCTTCTCGAGCCTGCTGGCCGCCCTCTCACGCATCGCGGACCTTCTCCCTTCCCAGCCAGTGCGCCGCCACGATCAACGCGAGACAGACGAGGCCGAGCAGCAGTGCCAGGCCGGCGGCATCCTCGGTGCGGTAGCTGCCCATCCGTGCCAGAAGAAGGTAGGGCAATGTCTGCACGGAATCACTGCCGAACAGGGCAATGACACCGAGATCGCCCAGCGAAAGCGCCATGGCGAAAGCGAAGGCCGTGGCGAGCGGGCGCCGCAGCGACGGCCAGTCGACCAGCATCAGCCGGTTCCAGCCCGCAATGCCGAGCTGTGCGCAGAGCCGTTCGTGACGCTCGCTCGCCGCATCATAGGCGGGACGCACGGCGCGCAGGGCGAACGGCATCGCCATCACCGCATTGACGGTGACGACCATGACCGGGGCGATGGCAAAGACATCGCCGGCATGGCGCAGCAACAGGAACCAGCCGGCGCCGACGACGATCGGCGGCACGACAAGAACAAAGCCGGCGCCTGTATCGGCGGCGCGTTCGAGCAGTGTCTTTGCGCCGGCACGGCGGTTCAGCGCCAGTGCCCGCCGCGCCATGGTCAGCGCCAGCGACAGCATCACCGAGAGCAGTGCCGACAGGAAGGCGAGCGCCGCGCTGGTCAGCGTTGCCTGCCGGACAGTGGCCTCGCTGGCCAAACGGCCGAGATCCGCACCCAACCCGGCCATCACGGTTGCCGCCATCGGCCCAACGACGAACAGCAGCGCCAGGATGATGACTAGCGCGTTCAACCAGGTCTCGCTCCGATTCACCGAGATATAGCGGCGTTGCGCGACCGGCAAATTGGTGTCGCCGACCACATTGGCGCCAAGGCGCGTCAGGGCCAGCACAACGATAAAGGTCAGGGCGATCTGCAACAGCGTCAGTGTAACGGCCCGCGCGGGATCGAAATCGAAGCGCAGGGCCTGGTAGATGCCGACCTCCAGCGTCGTCGCGGCCGGCCCGCCGCCGAGCGTCAGCACGATCGTGAAGGATGTGATGCAGAGCATGAACACAAGCCCGGCGACGCCGGGCAGTGCGGCGCGCAGCGTTGGCCATTCGATCAGCCGGAACGCCGGCCGCGCCGCCATGCCGAGTTGGCTCGCCAACCGCCATTGGTCGGCCGGTATGGTCTGCAGCGCCTCGAGGAACAGCCGCGTCGCCAGCGGCAGGTTGAAGAAGACATGGGCGACGAGGATGCCGGACAGGCCATAGATACCCGGCCAGCTTCCGCCGCCGATCAAGGCAAGCACGCCGGCGAAATAGCCGGCACGGCCATAAAGCGCCAGAATGCCGAGCGCTGCGACAATAGCCGGCAGCGCCAACGGCACGGCGAAGATCTGCAGGATGAAGGCGCGGCCGAAGAAACGTGGATGTCGCGACAGAGCGCGCGCCACGAACAGCGCCGGGATGGCCGAAAGCAGCGTCGAGAGCGCCGCTTGCCAGAGCGTGAAGCGAATGACGCGAAGCAGATAGGGATCGAAGGCTGCCCAGGCGCCCGAGAAATCATGGGCGCCCTCGAAAAGCAGGCCGGCAAACGCGCCGCCGATCAGCAGCGCGATCGCGGCAAGCGCGACAATGCCGGCGCTGACGCGGGGATCAGAGGCTGCGCGTCGCACGCCGGACCACCAATCTCCGGATCGCGGCACTTACAAAGGATTGCGTTCCTTCGCGCCCCCCTCTGTCCTGCCGGACATCTCCCCCACAAGGGGGGAGATTGGCAATTTCGACGCCTCGCTCACTCCAGCAGCATTGGCGATTGGCGAAATCGCCGATGGCAGCCAATCTCCCCCCAAGCGGGGGAGATGTCCGGCAGGACAGAGGGGGGCGCCGTAGAGCACTCATCTTCGATAGCAAACTTATTTGCTCATCACCGCAAGCCATTCATCGACCCAGGCCTTGCGATTGGCAGCGACCTCTTGCGGGCTGAACAGCAAGGTCTTGGTCGGCTTGACCAGTTTGTCAAAGGCCGGATTGAGCGGCTTGTCGGTCTTGCCGGCCGGGAACATCCAGTTGGTCTCGGGAATGGCATCCTGGAATTTAGGCCCGGTCATGAAGGCCATAAACTTGGCCGCCAGCGGATTCTTGGCTCCCGTCGTGGTGATACCCGCCACCTCGATCTGCAGATACTCGCCCTCCTCGAAGGAGGCCGCCTGGTAGCGCCCGGTGTTCTCGGCGATCATGTGATAGGCCGGCGACGTCGTGTAGGACAGCACCATCGGCGCCTCGCCCTTGGTGAACAGCCCATAGGCCTCGCTCCAGCCCGGCGTCACGGTCAGCACCTTCGGCTTGAGCTTGGCCCAGGCCTCCGGCGCCTTGTCGCCATAAACCGACTTGACCCACAGAAGCAGGCCGAGGCCCGGCGTCGAGGTGCGTGGATCCTGGATGACGATCTTGTCGTCGGCACTGCCTTCGACCAGCTCTTTCAGGCTTTTCGGCGGGTTCCTCAGCTTCTCGGTGTCGTAGACGACAGCGAAATAGCCGTAATCAAAGGGGACAAAAGTATCGTCGCTCCAGCCACCCGGCACGTTGACATCAGTTACGCCGCCATGCGGCGCGAACAAGCCTGAGGCCTTGGCATCGGCGGTGAGATTGGTGTCGAGGCCAAGCACGATATCGGCCTTGGTCGATGCGCCTTCCAATCTGACGCGGTTGAGCAACGCGACGCCGTCGGCGACCGAGACGAACTCGACATCGCAGCCGCATTCGGCCTCGAACGCCTTCTTCACCACGGGACCCGGACCCCAGTCGGCGGTAAAACTCTCATAGGTGTAGACGGTGAGCTTGTCCTTGGCCAAGGCCGGTCCGGACAAGGCCACGACCGTTGCTGAAACAAGAGCGTATAAAAGCGTGCGCATCGGCGCCTCCTTCGTTCGAATTGAAAGGAATTGAGGCGTCGGACTGTCCGAAACGTCTAATCCCTCCGCCGGTACAAACCGGATCAGGTTCAGCGGGTTGGCGAGACTGCCTCTCAGCCGGTCCGCGAAGATCGCGTCCGGCACCCCGTTAGAGCGTTTCGACACATAGGCCGGCCCGATCCGCCACGCAAGTGGGAGTTTGCCGCCTTCCGTTTCCCGTGCCGGGCTGGTAAGGGCCACACGATATGAGCACATTCACCATCCTGCTTGGCGGCGATCTCATCCGCACGCCACGGCTCGACCGTCAGGTCGAAGGCTCCCGCGTCATCGCCGCCGACGCCGGCATAGGCCATGCGCAGTTGCTGGGCCTCGTGCCGGAGCTGTGGGTGGGTGATTTCGATTCCGTGCCGGCGAACCTGCCGGACGATCTCGCTTCCGTGCCGCGCCGGACCTTCCCGGCGGAAAAGGACCAGACCGATGGCGAACTGGCCATCGCCGCAGCACTCGAGCGCGGCGCGACCCGGCTGGTGCTCGCCGGTGCTTTCGGCGGCAAGCGCGCCGACCACGCTTTCCTGCATCTGGCGCTTGCCTTGCGGCTGGCCGAAGCAGGGACCGATGTGCTCCTGACCAGCGGCGCCCAGGAAGGCATTCCCCTGCTGCGCGGAACGGCCGGCTTCGACTATGCCGATGGCACGCTGTTTTCGGTGCTCGGCTTTTCCGAGCTTGCCGGGTTGACCGTCACCGGCGCCAAATGGCCGCTGAACCACGTCAAGGTGGCCTTCGGTTCGTCGCTGACCATTTCCAACGAGGTCAAGGGCCGCCTCGAAATCGCGCTCGGCCATGGCCGCGCGATGCTGCTCGCTCATCCCTATCCCTTACCTGAAAGCTGACATGGCCCCGCCCCTTCTCAACCTCGACGGGATAAAACTGACCTTCGGCGGCACGCCGCTGCTCGATGGCGCCGCCTTGACGGCTTCGGCCGGCGACAAGATCGCACTGGTCGGCCGCAACGGGTCGGGCAAGTCGACCCTGCTGAAGATCGCCGCCGGCCTGATCGAGCCGCAGGACGGCGAGGTGTTCCGCCAGCCTTCGGCAACTGTCCGCTATTTGCCGCAGATGCCCGACATGGAGGGCTTTGCCACTGTCCGCGCCTATGTCGAGGCCGGGCTTGGCCCTGCCGACGATCCCTACCGCGCCAGCTATCTGATGGAGCATCTCGGACTGTCGGGTGAGGAACGTCCGAACGATCTGTCGGGCGGCGAGGCGAGGCGTGCTGCCCTTGCCCGCGTCATGGCGCCGGAGCCAGACATCCTGCTGCTCGATGAGCCGACCAATCATCTCGACCTCTCGGTCATCGAATGGCTGGAAGAAGAACTCATCCGCACCTCCTCGGCACTGATCGTCATCTCGCACGACCGCCGCTTTCTCGAACGTGTGTCGCGCGCCACCATCTGGCTCGATCGCGGCCAGACCCGCAGGCTGGACAAGGGCTTTGGCCATTTCGAGGAATGGCGCGACCTGGTCCTGGAGGAAGAAGAGCGCGAGCAGCATAAACTCGGCCGCCAGATCGTTCGCGAAGAGCATTGGCTGCGCTACGGCGTGACGGCGCGGCGCAAGCGAAACATGCGCCGGCTCGGCGAGTTGCAGACCATGCGCCAGCGTTTTCGCGGCCATCGCGGTGCCGAAGGGTCGGCGACCATGGTGGCGAGCGACGCCGCCGAGTCCGGCAAGCTGGTGATCGAGGCGAAGAACATCGAGAAGAGCTTTGGCGATCTAACCGTGGTCAAGGGGTTTTCGACCCGCATCCAGCGCGGCGATCGCGTCGGCCTGGTCGGGCCGAACGGCGCCGGCAAGACGACGCTCTTGAAGATGCTGACCGGCGAGATGAAGCCGGACGCCGGTTCGGTGCGGCTCGGCACCAATCTGGAGATCGCCACGCTCGACCAGAAGCGCGAGGCGGTCGACCCGCAGGAGACGCTGGCGCAATATCTCACCGACGGGCGCGGCGAGAACCTCGTCATCAATGGCGAGCAGCGCCACGTCGTCTCCTACATGAAGGATTTCCTGTTCAAGCCGGAGCAGGCACGCACCCCAGTGCGCGAATTGTCCGGCGGCGAGCGGGCACGGCTCTTGCTGGCGCGCGTGCTGGCGCGGCCGGCAAACCTTCTGGTGCTCGACGAGCCGACCAACGATCTCGATATGGAGACGCTGGAACTGCTGCAGGAACTGGTCGCTGGCTTTGCCGGCACCGTCATACTGGTCAGCCACGACCGCGATTTCCTCGACCGCACCGTGACCAGCCTGATCGCACCGGATGGTGACGGCCGCTGGATCGAATATGCCGGCGGCTACTCCGACATGCTGGCGCAGCGCGGCGGCACCAGGCTGGACGACCGCAAGGCGCGCGCGAAGGCCGAAAACGGCGAAGCGCCAGTGACGGCCAAGAGTGAAGCGGCTGCGCCAAAGGGGCCAGCGAAGAAACTGTCGTTCAAGCAGAAATTCGCGCTGGAATCGCTGCCCAAAAAAATCGAGGCTGTGACGGCTTCGATCTCAAGGCTGGAGAACAACATCGCCGATCCGGCCTATTACGAGCGCGACCCGGCCTCGTTCCAAAAGACGATCGCCGCCCTCGACAAGGAGCGCGCTACGCTGGCGGCGCTCGAGGAAGAATGGCTGGAGCTGGAGATGTTGCGCGAGGAAATGGAAGGGTGAAGGATTGCGTGGGGGCTTTTATGCGCCTAGATTATGCGCATAAAAGGAGGCGATCTTTATGCTTCAATCGACGTCAAAACCTCAGCGACAATCTGTGAATACGTCCATCGACTCTCGGTTGATCAGTGATGCGAAAGCTTTGGGCATCAATATCTCACGCCCCGCCGAAGAGGGCATTGCAAAAGCAATCTCGGCAGAAAAAACGCGCCGATGGCAGGAAGAAAATAAGGAAGCCATCGACTGCTCCAATGAGTATGTCAGACGCAACGGACTACCACTGGCCAAACACCGGCCGTTCTGATGGCGCGTTATGATTTCTATAGGAATGCCGCGGGCGGCGGTTATCTTCTCGACGTGCAATCAGACCTTCTTGAAGGACTAAGCACCAGGATCATCATTCCGCTGATGCCGCCCAAGATAGCCCCGGTTCCTGGTCGCCGATTAAACCTGACCTTCGCCATAAATGGCAAAGATCATGTGATGGTCACCCAGTTTATGTCAGCCTTCTCTGCCTCGGAATTGCCGGATCCAGAGGGAAGCCTTCCAGGCACCATGACGAGATTGTCTCCGCGCTCGACATGCTGTTCCAAGGCTTCTGAACTGCTCCTTCTCAGCCAGCCGTCTTGGCCTGCCAGGCCTTGATCGCCTCGTCGAACACCTTCTCGCCGGGAATGCCCTTTTCCATGGTCAGCAGTGCCCGCCGTCCGGTCTTGTAGACGACCGGTACGTCGATCCAGTCCTGGCCGCGAAGCAGGGTCATGTTGGCGTCTTCGTCGGCCTTGGTATCGTTGAGCGCGACGAGGAAGAAGCCGTCGGCGATCTTCGCCGGAATGCCGATCAACGGGCTGCCGGCATCCTGTTCCGAACCCTTCATGGCGACGCGCAGGATGTTGTCGACACCGCCGCCCTCGAAACCGTCGGGCGTCAGGAAGATCATCTCGATGATATGGCTGGCCGGCAGTGTCTGATCGGTGTTGCGGCGGATGGTCATGCGCAACTGGATGTCCTTGCCGGGAATGGTGGCCTCGGCGCGGATCGCCGGCTCCGGCGGCAGGTCGCCACCGGGCGATTCCTGCACCAGCGACCAGACGATGTTGCCGGGCTCGGCGGAGCCCTGGGCGGTGCTGGTGCGCTCCTCATAGAAGATCGCCTTCTGGCCGACAGGCAGAGCGGCTTCCGCAGGCGCAGCTGCCGTGGCGGGCGGCGCGGCGCCGGCCGGTGCGGTCGGCGTGCCGGCAGCATCGGCCGCTGCCGGGGCAGCTCCGTTGGCAGGCGGTGTTGCGGGGGCGGCACCTGTAGCGGGGGGCGCTGCCGCGGCAGGCGTGCCTGCGGCCGGAGCGGAAATCGCCGGTGCGTTCGTTGCCGAGGGCGGCGTGGTCAGCGCGGCGACCGATTCGCCTTCGCCGATGCCGCTTTGGCCACCGGCCGGACCCGGGTCGACTTCACTGCCCTGCGGCGTCAGCCGCTGCGTGAATTTCGTGCTTTCGGCCTCCGTGCCGCCAGCCGCGGGCGCCGGAGGCGTTGCCGCGGCATCGGTTGCCGGCTTGGCAGGCGCTGGTTTCACCGGCTCGGTCTTGGCGACCTGATTGCCGCCAAGCCCAAGCATTTTGCCGAAGGCATCCTTGTTCAGCCAGATTCCGTAGCCGCCGCCGGCTACGACCAGAAGAGCGACGACGGCCGCGATCAGCCCACCATAGCTGCGCTTGCGCTCGGCGGGACGCAGGCGCTGGAAGGTGTCCGACACCGGCTCTTCGTCGCTGGAAAAGACATCTGCCTCGTCCTCCGCCTCGTCGGCATCCATACCTGGAAGAGGCGTGTCGGCGCGAGCCGGCTGGGAAGGCGCCGGCGTCGCCCTTTGCCAGCTCGGCTCGACCTTGGCGGCAGGTGGTGGCGCGGGCTGATAAGATTCAGGCTTTGCAGCGGGCGGTGCCGGCCAGGCCGATTCGGGCTTGGCCGGCTGCCGTGTATGGCTCGGCTGATTCTTGTTGCGATCGATCGACGAAAAGATGTGTTCCAGCTCCGCCAGCGGATCGGTCTCCGGCAGGCTCTTGGCATAGTCCCGCTCGACACTCGCGATCGCGTCTTCCAGCGAACGCATCTGCGTGGCTATGGCTTCGGCGGCCGGCGGCGGCGAATATTCCTCAAGCTTCTTCGCCAGCATGGTGCGAACGCTGGCATAGATGCGCGTACGCTTTTCCGGCGTCTCGTCGCCATGCTTGCCGAGCGCCTTTTTCAGAATAGCAACGTAATCTGCCATGCTTCAGTCGACCTGTATTTTGTTTCCGCGCCGGCCCCCGCAAATCGGCCGCGATGCCCGGAAAGGCTTCAGAAACTAGTCTTGAAATGGATCGGTCACAAGTATCGTGTCGTCCCGTTCCGGGCTGGTGGAAAGGAGTGCGACCGGGGCGCCGATCAGCTCTTCGATGTAGCGGACGTATTTGACGGCCTGGGCCGGCAGATCGTTCCAGCTGCGCGCGCCGGCAGTGGTGCCTTTCCAGCCCTCGAGCGTCTCGTAGACCGGTTCGACACGTGCCTGGGCGCCCTGGCTGGCCGGCAGATAATCGATCATCTCGCCGTCGAGACGATAACCCGTGCAGACCTTGATCTCGTCCAGCCCGTCAAGCACGTCGAGCTTGGTCAGCGCGATTCCCTTGATGCCGTTGACAGCGACGGCCTGGCGTACCAACACCGCGTCGAACCAGCCGCAGCGGCGCTTGCGGCCGGTGACGACGCCGAATTCATGGCCGCGCGTGCCGAGGAATTCGCCGACCTCGTTCTTCTGCTCGGTCGGGAACGGACCTTCGCCGACGCGTGTCGTATAGGCTTTGGTGATGCCGAGCACATAGCCGATGGCGCCTGGGCCGACGCCGGAGCCGGCGGCAGCCTGTCCGGCAACCGTGTTCGACGAGGTTACGAACGGATAGGTGCCGTGGTCTATGTCAAGCAGCGTGCCCTGCGCGCCCTCGAACAGGATACGCTCGCCAGCCCGGCGCTTGTCGTCGAGGATCTTCCAGACCCGGTCCATATAGGGCAGGATGTCGTCGGCGACCGAGGTCAATTCCTGCATGATCGCGTCATGCGTGACTTCCGCATGGCCAAGCCCCCTACGCAGCGCATTGTGGTGCGTCAGCAGCCTGTCAACCTTCACGGGCAGTGTTTCCAAATCCGCCAAGTCCATCACCCTGACCGCGCGCCGGCCCACCTTGTCCTCGTAGGCGGGGCCGATGCCACGACGGGTCGTGCCAATCTTCGTCCCGGAATTGGATGCGGCGTCCTCACGGAATCCGTCCAGCTCCCGATGCAGGGACAGGATAAGCGCTGTGTTTTCGGCTATTTTCAGGCGATCCGGTGCGACTTCGACACCTTGCGCCTTGAGCTTGGCCACCTCGGCGACGAAAGCATGAGGGTCGAACACGACGCCATTGCCGATGATGGACAGCTTGCCCTGGCGCACGACGCCCGACGGAAGCAACGACAGCTTGTAGACCTTGCCGTCGACGACCAGCGTATGGCCGGCATTGTGGCCGCCCTGGAAACGCACCACGACATCGGCCCGCTCCGACAGCCAGTCGACGATCTTGCCCTTGCCTTCGTCACCCCACTGCGAGCCGACGACCACCACATTGGCCATGTTTCTTTTCCCTTGAGACGCCGCCAAGCGGCTTGAATATGGTTCGAAACGACAGGCCTCTATAACGTCAAGACCTCGCGAGCGCGACCTTTCTTTGCCGTCGAAAATGCCCTGAGGCACAACAATTTTCGGCTTTGACATCATTTACTTGGGCGAGCGAGGGCAATAGGCCGGCAAACACCGCAGCTCCGGCGACTGGAATCCCGCGATGCATCGAAGCGCCTACATATTCCTGCTGCTCACCACCTTGCTCTGGGGCGGAAATTCGGTGGCCGGCAAGCTGGCGGTCGATCACGTCTCGCCGATGACGCTGGTCTTCCTGCGCTGGGTTCTGGCCGTGGCGATCATGCTGCCCATCGGCTGGAAGACCATCCAGAAGGACTGGCCGGTCGTCCGCAAGCACTGGTTCGTGCTGGTCGCCCTCGGCGCCAGCGGCTTCACCCTGTTCAACACCATCTTCTACACGGCGCTCAACTACACGACAGCGATCAATGTCTCGATCGAACAGGCGGCGATGCCGATCCTGATCATGACTGCCAATTTCGTCTTCTTCCGCCTGCGCGTGAACTGGGCGCAGATTGTCGGCGTCGTGCTGACCATCGCCGGCGTGATCCTCACCGCCTGCCATGGCGACCCGCGCCGGCTGTTGACGCTGGAACTCAATTTCGGCGATGCCATCATGCTGGTCGCCGTGTTTCTCTACAGCGGCTATTCGGTCGGACTGCGGTTGAAACCGGTGATGCATTGGCAGAGCCTGATGCTGGCCCTGTCGGTTGCGGCACTCGTCACTTCGCTGCCGTTCTTCCTGTGGGAGGTCGTCGCCGGCAAGGTCATCATGCCCGATGCGCGCGGCTGGACCGTCATCGTCTATACGGCGATCGGCGCCTCCGTCGTTTCGCAGATCTTCTACATCAGAGGCAACGAACTGATCGGCGCCAACCGCGCCGGCCTGTTCATCAATCTGGTGCCGATCTTCGGCACGCTGCTGTCGGTGCTGATCGTCGACGAGACGTTCCACCTCTATCAGGCACTGGCTTTGGTGCTCGTGCTGGGCGGCATCGGGCTTGCCGAATACAGCGGGCGCAAGATGGCGGTGGCGGACCACCGCAGATGACATGTGGCGGCTGACGCTCTCCCCGTCGCAGCGATTCACGCGAACAGCATGGATTTAGCCAATGGCCCGGAAAACAGCGGCATAAACCCTGCCGCGTCCCCACTTGGAACATTTCACCTCCAGCGGAGTTTGAACGGCAGGGAGGCGACATGATGAGCCCCAACCCTCGCAGCACGGCAAGCATTGCCGGTCACCCTATCCATCCCATGCTGATTCCGTTTCCGATTGCCTTTTTTGTCGGCGCCTTCGTTTGCGATCTTATCTTCTGGCGAACAGCCGATCCCGGATGGGTCACCGGGTCGCTTTGGCTTCTCGGCGCGGGCCTGATCATGGCAGCCTTGGCTGCGCTTGCCGGCCTGACGGATGTTCTCGGCGATGTTCAGATCCGCAATCTCACGACGGCATGGCTCCATGCCGGCGGCAATGTACTCGTTGTGTTGATCGAGCTTTACAACTGGTACTCGCGGTACGCCGGCGGAGCGGCGGCCGTGATGCCAACCGGCTTCGTCCTATCGCTGATCGTGGTTCTCATCCTGCTGTTTACGGGCTGGAAGGGCTGGGAACTGGTCTACCGACATCGCGTGGGTGTCTCCGATGGCTCGGACGAGTTGACCTGAACCGGCCGCCGCGGCGGCCGGCCTCAACGAGGGGGTCGGCAACCGCCTGTCCTCGATCACATCGCGTTGATGTCGAACTGCAGCCGCTTGGCCGAGTCGATCGACTTATGCGCCTTGACCTTTTCCAGCACGGCTTCCGGGAACGGCGCGTCGAGATAGAGCAGCGCTATGGCATCGCCGCCCGGCCGGTTGCGGCCGAGCTGGAAGTTGGCGATGTTGACGCCGTTCTCGCCGCAGACGGTGCCGAGCAGGCCGATGATGCCCGGCGCGTCGGCATTGGTGGTGTAGAGCATGTGCTGGCCGACCTCGGCATCGAGGTTGATGCCCTTGATCTGGATGAAGCGTGGCTTGCCATCCGAGAAGCATGTGCCGGCGATCGAGCGCGTCATGTGCTCGGTCTTCACCGTAAGCTTGATGTAGCCGTCGAACACGCCCGATTTGTCGCGCTTGACCTCGGCGACGATGATGCCGCGCTCCTTCACCATGATCGGCGCCGACACCATGTTGACGTCGGAGACCTGAGGCCGGATCAGCCCGGCGAGTGCGGCGCTGATCAGCGCGCGCGTATTCATCGTCGCGGTGGAGCCGTCGAACAGGATCTCGACCTCCTTGATCGGATCCTCGGTGACCTGGCCGACGAAGGCGCCGAGCACTTCGGCAAGCTTGACGAAAGGCTTCAGCCGCGGCGCCTCCTCGGCGGTGATCGACGGCATGTTGATGGCGTTGGAGACGGCGCCCTTGATCAGATAGTCGGCCATCTGCTCGGCAACCTGGAGCGCGACATTCTCCTGGGCCTCCGTCGTCGAGGCGCCGAGATGCGGCGTCGCCACCACATTCTCCATGCCGAACAGTTCGTTGTTCTCGGCCGGTTCGACCTCGAAGACGTCGACGCCGGCGCCGGCCACCTTGCCGCTCTTCAGCGCCGCGATCAGGTCGGCCTCGACGACCAGCCCGCCACGAGCGCAGTTAATGATGCGCACGCCCTTCTTCATCTTGGCGATCGCCGCGGCATCGATGATGTTGCGCGTCTTGTCGGTCAGCGGCGTGTGCAGGGTGATGAAATCGGCGCGGGCGAACAGTTCGTCGAGCTCGACCTTGTCGACGCCAAGCTCCTCGGCACGGCTGTCCGACAGGAACGGGTCGAACGCGATGACGTGCATCTTGAGGCCAACGCCGCGCGTCGCGACGATCGAACCGATGTTGCCGCAGCCGATGACGCCCAGCGTCTTGCCAGTGATCTCGACGCCCATGAATCGGTTCTTTTCCCATTTGCCGGCATGGGTCGAAGCGTTGGCTTCCGGTATCTGGCGGGCAAGCGCGAAGATCATCGCCACCGCATGTTCGGCTGTCGTGATCGAATTGCCGAACGGCGTGTTCATCACGATGATGCCCTTGCGGCTTGCCGCCGGGATATCGACATTGTCGACGCCGATGCCGGCACGGCCGATGACTTTGAGATTGGTAGCGGCGTTGATCAGTTTTTCGGTGACCTTGGTCGCCGAGCGGATGGCGAGGCCATCATACTGGCCGATCACTTCGGCGAGCTTTTCCTTGTCCTTGCCGAGATCGGGCAGATAGTCGACCTCGACGCCACGATCCTTGAATATCTGCACGGCGGTGGGGGAGAGTTTGTCTGAGACGAGAACGCGGGGCGCCATGGCGGCCTCCTTGAAATGGATTTGATCCTGATGGGAATGGGCGGCCCGAAGGCCGCCGCGAATGATCTCAGGCCGCCGCTTTGAGCGACGCCTTCTGCACGGCGAAGGCCCAGTCGAGCCAGGGCAGCAGCGCCTCGAGATCCGACGTCTCGACCGTCGCGCCGCACCAGATGCGCAGGCCGGGCGGTGCGTCGCGATAGGCACCGATATCGTAGGCGACGCCTTCCTTGTCGAGCACCGACACCAGCCCCTTGGCGAAAGCCGCCTGCCCCTCGGCGTCGAGCGCGGACACGTCCGGGTCGGTGAAGGACAGGCAGACGGACGTGTTCGACCGTGTCGCCGGCTGGACGGCGAGATGACCGAGCCAGGAGGATTTGCCGACAAAGCGATCGAGGACGGCCGCATTGGCATCCGCCCTGGCGATCAGCGCGTCGAGGCCGCCGGTCGACTTCGCCCAGTTGAGCGCATCGAGGTAATCCTCGACGCACAGCATCGAGGGGGTGTTGATGGTCTCGCCCTTGAAGATGCCTTCGATCAGCTTGCCGCCCGAGGTCAGGCGGAAGATTTTCGGCAGCGGCCATGAAGGCTTGTAGGTCTCCAGCCGCTCGACGGCGCGAGGCGACAGGATCAGCATGCCGTGAGCGCCCTCGCCGCCCAGCACCTTCTGCCAGGAGAACGTGACGACATCGAGCTTTTCGAAGTCGAGCCTCTGCGCGAATGCGGCGGAAGTCGCATCGCAGACGGTCAGGCCCTTGCGGTCCGCGGGAATGAAATCGCCGTTCGGCACGCGCACGCCCGACGTGGTGCCGTTCCAGGTGAAGACCACATCGCGGTCGAAATCGATCTTGGTGAGATCAGGCAGTTCGCCGTAGCCGGCTTCGATCTTGCGCACGTCGGCGAGCTTCAACTGCTTGACCACGTCGGTGACCCAGCCGGAGCCAAAGCTCTCCCAGGCGACCATGTCGACGCCGCGCTCGCCGAGCAGCGACCACAGCGCCATCTCGACCGCGCCGGTGTCCGACGCCGGCACGATGCCGATGCGGTAACCCGCCGGGACCTGGAGAATTTCCCGCGTCAGCTCGATCGCCTGTTCGAGCTTGGTCTTGCCGATCTTGGCGCGGTGGGAACGGCCGAGCGCGGCATTGTTCAGCGCCTCGACCGACCAGCCGGGACGTTTTGCACAGGGACCTGAGGAAAAATTGGGGTTTGCCGGACGGAGTCCGGGCTTCGTATGCGTCGTCATCGTGGTCTATCCTTCCAGATAGTGGCCCCTCGTTGGGGAGGGGTGGCCCACGGACGGCGATATGCGTTCAGACTTCGGGCGTCAAGAGGAAAGTTTTTGTCGCTGCCGGGATACCGGCGATCCCCGATCAGGATGTCGTGACTTCAAACGCAAACGGCGGACTCCGAAAGATCCGCCGTCTGCGTTTTCGTGCATGCCGTACCTACTACCAAAGATCGTAGCGCAGCCCGAGCTTGACCGTCTGATAGTCTATGCCCTTGTGGATGTTGAAGGCGCCATCGTCATAGGCGACATATTTTGCACTCGGGACGGAGAAATATTCGTAGCCCAGATCGACGGAAAGGTTTTTCGAGACCTGATAGGAAAGTCCCGCACCGATCGAATATGCGAGATTGAATTTGGCCTCCGTATCGGTTTGACCTTCATACCCGGCAGGATCATCGCAGAAAAATCCGCCTGTACCAGCGGAATTGACTGGCGATTCCTTGCAGTCGCGTGCGCCGATGCTCCTATAGTACTTGTTATACGCAACGCCGATACCGCCACCAAGATAAGGGGTGATTCCGACATAGGTGCCAAGATCTACATAGCCGTTGGCCATGAGGCTGTAGCCTTTGTTGGTGCCGTTGTTAATGAGATCGCACGCTTGCGTTGCCGCTACGGAATTGATGGTCCCAAAACCGTCGTCTACGAGCGTCGAGCCGCCGCAGGTCGTGGCCAGATTTTGATGATCGCTAAATTTGTTGGTAGGCAGAATACCACCGTTCAACTCCACCCGAAGATAGTCATTGACGTGGTAGCCCATGCCGATGCTGCCGGTAAAAAGGCTGCTGTCGGATGTGAAGCTGTTCAGAGGCCCGCTCGAGGTCTCCTCGTGTTCGAAAGGATGGCTGAAGGCGTAGCCGATATCGCCGCGCAGATACCAGCCGGAGCCGACCTCGACAGGCACGTAGTCGGGTGCCTGGTCGACATAGATCGGCGGATCGTAGTCGGCCGCATGCACCGGCGTCAGCGGCAGGAAGGCCAGTGCACCGAGCGCCAGCGCCATACGCGATGTAAGTTTCATGGTCCCCGACTCCCGAATTTGGCAGCCCGCAATCGCAGCGTCAGCCATCGTTTCAAGAAGCATTGTTTACCATAGTGGTTAAGTGCCGGTTAAGGCTAACAGAGCGTTAGCGAATTCATTTCCGCTGTTTGTTCCAGGCGGCCCAACGAAAAACCGCCCGGCTGAGGCCGGGCGGTTTGTGAAGAATTCAAGTAATGTCGATGCTGTTACTTGGTGTAGATCGGCTCAGGTTCGGGCTGGTAGGCAACGACCGGCGCGGCGCAACCGTTGCTGCCGCCGAACTGATAGCGTAGGCCACCGCGCACTTCGTGGGTATTGAAGCCGTGATCGAAGCCCGGCCCCGCGCTGCTCGTATCAAATTCGAACATGCGGCCGCCCTGGATATGGGAGAAGCGGTAGCCGGCGTCGAGGATGACCTTGTCGGTGAGGCAGTACGAGGCGCCGGCCATGACTGCGTAGGCGAAGCGCCAGTTGGATGCTCCGGGGTTGGTCTCGGTGGTGTTCGGGTCGTAGACGGTATCCCACTTGACCCGGGCACCGCCGATACCGGCGCCGACATAGGGCGTGATGCCGTGCCAGGTGCCGATATCGACATAGGCGTTGGCGAGCAGCAGCAGGGCGCTCATCTTCGACACTTCGGTCGAGGTCGTGGTGGCATCCGAGGTGCCACCATTGAAGTTCGACTTGAACCAATAGTCGGCGGTCAGATCGGTACGGAAGCGGTCGTTGATCTTGTAGCCGACGCCGGCGCCGAGCGAGAAGCCGCCCTTGAGCTTGCCGTAGTCGAAGGACTTGCTGCCGGCGACTCCGACAGGAGGTCCGCAAGGGCAAGGCTCGGCTCCGTAAGTGATGTAGTCAATGTCACCTACCTTCGACTTATGATAGCCGATATCGCCGCGGATATACCAGCCGCCGACCTCGACCGGCTGCTCGTAGATGGCCTGAGGCGGAGCCTCTTCGACCATCGGTTCCGGCAGGTCGGCCGCGAACAACGGCCCTGCCAGGCCTGCGAACAGGAAGGCGAGCAGGGCCTTTCTTGCTGTCTTGAACATGCTTGTCACCCCTGAGAAGCTCGGAACGGCGAACCCGCCCGAAATGCGATTGGCTTTCAGTCGTGGATAATGAATTGCAAAGGTTAAAAGG
>NZ_RZTC01000073.1:0-9504 GCF_004023165.1 Mesorhizobium sp. M7A.F.Ca.MR.176.00.0.0
TCACAACCGGAACGCTTCAAACTCGATCCGCTCCAGCAAATGCCGGGACTAAACAAGCCGCACAACGACCGACCATGCGGTTCGTAACGGCAAAGAGCGAAGAGCAGCAGGCGGCGGCCATGGTGTTCCGCATTCGCGATCTTGTGGTTCGCCAGCGTACGCAGACGATCAACGCGATGCGGGGCCATCTTGCCGAATTCGGGCTGGTGGCCGCGCAGGGGCTTTTCTACGTGGCCAAGCTCGTCGCGGCGATTGAGGATAAGGATTCCGCCATCCCCGAAGCCGTCCGGCCGGTTCTATGCCTGCTCGTTGAGCAGCTCCGCACGCTGGATGAGAGAGCGGCCATTCTCAACCGCGAGATCGCCCGGCGCGCCAAGGAAGATGCGGAAGCCCGGCGATTGATGACCATTCCCGGTATAGGGCCAATTGCCGCAACTGCCGTTGCCGCGTTGGCTCCTTCGGCCCGGACGTTCCGGAGAGGCCGGGACTTCGCGGCATGGCTCGGCCTCACGCCGCTGCAACGTTCCTCGGGCGGCAAGCAAAAGCTCGGCGAGACGTCCCGAATGGGCGAGCGGACTTTGCGCCGGCTGCTGATCGTCGGGGCCAGCGCGACCGTGCGCTGGGCGATGCGCAAAGGCGCGGCAGCAGATCCTTGGCTCTCTGGGATGCTGAGCCGCAAGCCGCCCATGCTGGTGATCGTCGCCCTGGCCAACAGGACGGCACGCGTCGTGTGGGCGTTGATGGCCAAGGGCGGGACCTACAGGGCACCGGCTCTGGCAGGGTAGTCCGCTCCCCGGGCGGTCCGCCAAAGTGTGAGAAGGTCGAACGGAGATAATGGCGCTACGGTCAATGAGACGGGATCGGGAAAACCAGATCATGGATACGCGCCTCGAGCGCGCCAGATTGTTTTGGACCCGCTCCGCGAACTCCCATACGGGCCCGCGGCATATGACAGCCGCAACAGAGGCCGGACACATGTCAGCACCCGACCACGCTCCGCGCTCTTCGAAAAGATTCTTCTTGCACCAACGGGGGCGTCCACACATGATGACGATGTCACCGGGCTTGAGGGTTGGGGCGAGAACCTTGTCGACATAGAGCTGGAAACGCTCGCCGTTGATCGGTCCGTCGATCAGCCATGGTGCATCGACACGGTCGTGGCGCAGTGCCGCCAAGAAGGTCATGGTCTTCCAATGACCGTGCGGCACCTTGGCCTTGATCCTCTCGCAGCGCGGCGCCCATCCTCTGAGCGGCGCCATATTGGTCTTGGTCCAGGTCTCGTCGATGAACACCAGGCGGGAAGGATCGATGCGGTCCTGATGCTTTGCCCACTGGACCCGCCGGCGCGCCACATCGGGGCGATCCTGCTCACTGGCGATCAGCGTCTTTTTTTGTGACTGAGCTTCTCGGCGTGAACGAACTCCCATACCGAGCGGTAATCGACCTTCAGGCCGTGATCGCCAAGCTCGGCCACAAGACCGCGCAGCGTGAACTCCGCCGCCCGGCAGCGTACCAACAGCCACTCCCGATGCTCTCCGGCAATCTTCTTCGGTCTGTGCCCACCCATCTTGCCGGGTGTCAGCTTGTTCGTCTCGCGCAAGCGGCGCACCCATCGGATGACCGTGCTGATTCCAACCCCGTAGCGCTCTGCGGCCTGACGTCGCGACAGGCCCTCCTGCTCAACCGACGCTACCACCCGCGTGCGAAGATCCATCGAGTAAGGCTTGCCCATCCATGCCGGCCTCCTGACCCAGCCAGCAGGTTGAATCAGATTTGCTCGCCTTCGGGAATCCCCTTTCGATTCAGACTCAATTCATCCCGCTCTAGTGCCGCCTGGCAGGTTGGCGCCGCTCCCCATGTCGATTTTACTGCGCTACGCGGCTTGGCGGCGCTGCTGCAGGATTTAACACCCGCTTCGGGCACCCCATCGCAAATGCGAGATTCGAGCGCAGCATTGGACTCTCACGACGCGCTCCAGATGGTGCGGCCTGATCTTCTCAGACATCATGACACGCCTCCTGTCGCTCCGTAGTAAGCGCGTAGCTGATGCCGTCTAGCGCTGGTAGTTCCAAGGCATGAGCGCCTCGACGTCGCTGTTTGGCCAGCCATTGGCGATGCGCTCGAGGGTCTGGGTGAGCCAGGCGTGCGGATCGACCTGGTTCATCTTGGCGGTGGCCAGCAGCGTGGCGATGGTGGCCCATGTCCGCCCGCTGCTAGCTGAAGCGCGGATCGAGCACCGGCACGTAACGTGAGAACGTGTCGACGACCGTCAGCACACGGATCTTCTTGCCGGGGGCGAGCTGATCGTGGACGAAGTCCCTCGCCCAGACGTCGTTCGAGCCAATGGCCTCCTGGCGATCTTCCCGCAGCTTCGACTTTACGCGCCGCTTGGGCGTCTTGTTCCTCAGTTGGAGGCCCAAATTCCTGTAAATGCGATAGGTTCGCTTACATTGAAGGGACAAAGTCAGTTGCCCAAACTGCTCGCAGGTCCAGGCTCCAGGATGGGATTGAGGTCATCAATAATAAGCCGCAAGCTCCACTTAATCAACCTCTTAACCCAAATTGTGTCGGTAGCACACGATATGTCCGGTTTAGGTAGCACACGATCTGTCCAGTAGGTCTCGACCTTTTGCGGGGTCTGGATGCGCCGGTCGGAAGCCAATCAAGGTGTGCGAATGATCAAGTTTCGAGACGTTTTGAGCCGGTATGAGGCTCTGGAGTTCAACCAGATGGAGGCGGCGCAGTTGCTGGGTTTGAGCGAGCGGACCCTTCGGCGCTGGTGCTGCAGGTATGAAGAGGCTGGGGAGGCCGGCTTATTGGACCGCCGTCTCGGCAAGGCGTCGGGCAAGCGGGTTCCGCTGGACCGGGAGTTTGAGGTCGAGACGCTCTACCGGACGCGTTACGGCGGGTTCACGGCCAAGCATTTTCACGAACTTCTGGTGCGCGATCATCAATTCAACTGGAGTTACACCTGGACGAAGGCGTTCCTGCACTCGAAAGGCCTGTTGACCAAGGCATCCAGGCGTGGGGCGCACCGGCGCAAGCGGCCGCGCCGGCCCTTGCCAGGGATGATGCTGCATCAAGATGGCTCGCGCCACGTCTGGCTCGCTGGCCAACCGCGCTCGACCTCATCGTCACGATGGACGATGCGACGAACACGATCTATTCGGGCTTTCTGACCGAGGAAGAAGGGACGGCTTCGACGTTTCGGGCTTTGGAGGAGGTGTTTGGCGGCCATGGCCTGGCGTTGAGCCTCTATACCGATCGAGGCAGTCATTATTTCCATACGACGCAGGCTGGCGGAAAGATCGACCGGACAAACCTGACACAGTCGGTCGCGCGTTGGCTCACCTTGGCGTGGAGCATATCGCGGCTTATTCGCCGCAGGCACGGGGTCGTTCGGAGCGGGTTTTCCATACCTTGCAAGACCGGTTGACGAAAGAGTTGGCGTTGGCCGGGATCACCGCCATGGAGGAGGCCAACGCCTTTCTGCGCGACGTTTATATTCCGGCCCACAACAAGCGCTTCGCCGTCAAGCCCGAACAGGAAGGATCAGCCTTTGTCGCCATCCCCGGCGTCGATCTGGGTGAGATCCTGTGCATTCAGGAGGGCGCCTGGTCGGCAATGACAATTGCGTCTCATTCAATCGGCTGAAGCTGCAAATCCCCGAGAGCCCGTTGCGCCCGCATTTCGTCAAGGCGACAGTCAAGGTGCGCCGCTATCATGACGGCGCCTATGCCATCTTTCACGGGCCACGTTGTCTGGGTCGCTACGATCACAATGGAATAGAAGTGGACAGACAAAAAGCCGCTTGAATCCGCTCGGCGGTCGCGAGAACAAAAGCAGAAGCAGCGGACAACTCGTGTGCTACCTAAACCGGACAACTTAATTCGCTATCGACACCTCTTCACCCAAATTCGTTATAGCTCAAGCGCGGCATTGCGGTCGATCACACGACCGTCCGCCATTGGGTCGTCCGCTTTCTTGCCCCTGCCGGTGAAGCGCTTCAACCTGCGCGAGCGGAGTTTTGCTGGCAGCGTCAGCGTTCGCAACTCGTCACGCTTTGGTTCATCGAGCAGCGGGACCTGCCAGCCGCCAATCGCTTCTTCAGAAAGCCCTCGACTATCATAGGCCGGCTGGTCCGAGTCACCACCGATGGCAGCAGACCGACCGTGAGGCAGACGTTTCCTGTGACGCCACAAATCGCTTGCAGGATTGTTCCCGGGTTTTGGCTATCGATGATCCACCAGAGCCCGTACCTCATCAAGACGCTCGAGGAGGAGCATCGGGGTCGCTAGCGCCGCGTGCGGCACATGCACGGCTACAGATCATTCCCCAGTCTCGCCGCCCGACCAGCAGCTAACCAATCCTCCGGCATCTTAGCACAGCTATTGCAACGAAACCTTCAACTAAATTTGCAGAATCTTTGCGACCGCAAATCGCTGAAAATGGTAAGTGCACTGCCAGGTCTGAGGATCGGCACGCCTAAAAAGCTGATGCTCGGACCGCCGCACAGCATCAGCTAAGAGGTTAACGAGTCAATGGCAAGAAGAGCTCTCATTCTGCTTGAAGGCGGAACTAATAGTCGCCTATACGTCCAAGCGGCCCAGCGTCTTGGTCTTCATCCAATTACCCTGTCCGCCGATCCCGCTCGTTACGACTATCTTGCGGTGGAAGGAGTTGAGGCAATCCGTGTCGATACAGACAATCTCGACGTGCTGATCCGCGAATGTTCCCAGCTGCGTGCGACCTATGACATTGCTGGCATTACTGGCTTTACAGGCGCCGACGAGTCGGTCCACGTGACAGCCGGCAAGCTCTGCCGGTATTTCGATCTACCAGGACCGAACCCCGCATCGATTGAACGATGCTGCGACAAATTCACTCAACGTCAGCTCCTCGCGGAGGCCGGCGTTGCAGTACCTGCTTATCGCTTGGCAGCGAATGCGACGGACGTAGAAAGCTCTGCTGCGGCGATCGGCCTGCCGGTGATTCTTAAGCCAGCCGTAGGCTGCGGCAGCCGCGGTGTCCGATTGTGCCGCAATGTCGATGAGTTAGCCGAACATACCGCCTATCTGTTGGGCGGGAAGCACATATGGCGGTCTTCGCCGAGGATACTGGTCGAAGAATTCGCACAAGGTCCCCATTATACCGCTCAGATAATGGGAAATGAAGTCATTGGAATTACCACCTCTGACTTCGGCCCCCCACCGCATTTTGTCTATCGTCAGTTCACCTTTCCGGCCGAGCTGATTGATGACGAGCATGAGCGTATCGCCGATGTTTCGCTGAAGTCTTTGCGAGCTCTCGGCCTTGGCTGGGGGCCAACGAACATTGAATTCCGGTGGACGAAGCTTGGCCCAGTGGTCATTGAAGTCAATCCGCGCCTTGCGGGCGCGCTCGATTCTCAACTGGTTCAGCTGGCTTACGGTGTCGATCTCGTCACCGAGCACATCAAGCTCTTCATCGGCGGCGAATCGAATTTGCGCTCAAGGCACTCGTACACTGCGGCCACGCGGATACTGGATACTGATCGCGATGGCATCCTCGATTGGATTGATGGCGTCAGTCGGGCGGCTGCCATATCAGGCGTCGTCGAGGTCAAACTGTATGTTGAACCGAAGACGCCGATCGTCAGGAAAGGCGATTACCGAGACGGTATCGGACATGTCATCGCCGTTTCCCCCAGCCTTGCTGAGACCGAGGTCGCACTTCAGCGGGCCGTCGAATTGATCAGTTGGTCAATCACACCATTTCCGAGCCGTGGCGATTAGAGACAATCTTCGGCCCTTACCTCCGCACGCCGGCGCAGGTGGCGCCAGGTAAGATGACCTTCACCCAACATTGGTGCAAATGCCGTCACGCTCCGTGTGATAGAGTTGCTCACCATTAATATTACCGTGTTGATCGATTCGTGTGGCGCGCCAATTCTGATGAGAAGCCGCGCTCGCAGCTTCATTGTCGCGCCGCAGATCGAGCGTCATCAGGATGCGCAGAATGGTTGTCTTACCCGAACTTGATGGGCCGATCAGCGCCAGTTCCTCGCCCGGCATCGCTGCCGTCGTTGACAATGGGATCGGGTCGACCATGGCGGACGCGACGGTCGCCGACACTGTGTAATGGCGCGATAGAGATGCATCCACTGGCCACGGACTTTATGTACGTCTCATCCGCATGCCACTTGCCGGTCACGGCGCGCTTGCGCCGATTGAAGTGCGTCAGCAGCAATGGCGAGAAGTGAACGACCCAGAGATGGAGATGGTCAATGCTTACGCCGCACTCGGCCATCATATCCTTCAGGTCGGGCAGGCTCAAGCCATAGGCCAGATACCTGGTCGAAATGGCGGCCCTTGATCATTTGAAACCCTCCGGCAGATAACCGGAAAGCCATGCCGTAATCCCCGTAACTGAAAAGTTTGCAACAGAACCGCCGGCACTGGCTCAAGAGCCGGATCGATGCCCAGAATGAGATCGGCCAGCTCTTCTACGCTGGCATTGTCGGCACAGGCGTCCAGGATCCGCCGGTAAATGGTGAAATGCTCCCTGTCGTAGCTCGTGAGGCTTTCCGACCAGGGGACTTCGTCCTTGATGTTGGCTTCATTTTCGGTCTTGCCAATTTGATGTGAGTAGATGGTGGCGGCCGGCCGGTTGCGGCCTGGCTGAGCTTCTTCACCGACGACCAAACTGTAAAGAAGGAACGATCCTTCCTAGAACGATAATTCCTTTTCAGCGCCTATCTCGCTGTGGATCTCAAAGAGGTCATGGCGATCAACATGCATCGCTTGCGCCATGAACAGGATCTGACGCAGGAAGAGTTGGCTGCACGCGCGGATCTTAGCATGCGCTATGTGGGCTCGATCGAGCGTGCCCGCGTCTCCGCAAGCGTCAGCGTGCTCGGACGACTTGCGGAGGCGTTCAGCATTGACCCCTGCGAGCTAATAAAACCATCGCGCAAGGTATAGCATTCGCGATCGCCCTCGGCGGAAGCGGAAAATCCAGCCAGCTTTTGACGGCGCTCGCACGCCTGACGACGCGCTCCTGTCGTGAACTGAGCCGGCTTTTCTTCGGCAAGCAGGCAGTCTCGGCCATATGGTTGCAGCGGCAGCCACAAAGAGCCCAACAGCACGACCCGTGGCGATTAAATGCTCTGATTGCTCTGATCCCTGAAAACTGAATCGTTCGAAAGCGGAGTTTTCCGCGGTAACATCCCCTGGCTGGGAGGAACGGAAGACGAATGAAGGCATCGAAGTTCTCAGATGCGCAGAAGGCGTTCATTCTGAAGCAGGGATCGGACGGAATCTCCGTCGCGGAGATCTGTCGTCGGGCGGGGATCAGCCAGGCGACGTACTTCAACTGGAAGAAGAAATACGACGGACTGCTGCCGACCGAGATGAAGCGGCTTGAGGACGAGAATGGCAAGCTCAGGAAGCTGGTGGCCGATCTCTCCTTGGACAAGGAGATGCTGCAGGACGTCATTCGCCGAAAACTATGAGGCCTGGTCGCAAACGTGAGCTGGTAGCGGAGACGTGTGATGAGTGGAACGTGTCGATCCGGCGGGCATGCCGGCTTCTGGAGTTCGGCACGTCGACCTATCACTACAACTCCCGCCGCCGTGATCAGGCCGGCATCGAAGCTCGGATCGGCGCGCTAAGCCGCGCGAGGAGCAGGAGTGATGTTCGACGCAAGGAAACGCCTTCCTAAGCGGTGTCCGCAGGCTTGCCTCCGCAGCAAGAGCGGCGGTTGTCGCCAAGGACCGGGCAACACAAGCCTCACTTCCTGCGATGGAGCCGACCGGGCGCGTTTCCCCGGAGACGGAGGTTGGCCATCTAAAAACGCGATGGTTCAGCCCCTGACTATGTATTGGCGAACAGGGCGGTAGCTGAGGCATAGTTGGGACTGCAATGGATCGAAAAGGCCTGGTGCTGACAGTAGAACGAATCGAGCCGAATATGCAGATTACAGACATCCTGATCGCGCCCGGGAACGGCGCTTTTTTCTATGATGACCAGACTGCCATTCGCGGTGGCGCGATCCAGGACGGGTTTAGGTATGCCGGCGAACCCGCTACTTCCGGATTCCGGTCCATTCGCGTTCCGGCATCTTCGCTCAGCATTGGGCTGGTTCTGTCCGACGACGTCATTGTTTGGGGCGACATGATGGGCGTCCAATACTCTGGTGCTGGTGGACGCGATCCTTTCTTCGATGTCGATCAGATTGCGGATTTGACCTTGCGTGCTGTAGCGCCTCGGCTTCTCGGTCTCGATGCGTTTTGTTTTCTAGACGCTTGCGCAAGGGCCTTTGAGCCCTTTCGCGGGATGCGGCTACCCTTGGCGCTCGAATATGGCGTTAGCCAAGCTCTTCTTGCCGCGGCCGCCCATCTCCGGCGCAAGACCATGGCCGAAGTCATATGTTCCGAGTTTGAATTGCCGCTGCCCACGCGCAGGGTTCCCATTTATTGTCAGAGCGGCGATGCTCGCGAAATCAACGTGGACAAAATGATCCTGAAGGGGGTGGATGTGCTTCCCCATGGCCTGATCAACTCACGGCAGAAATTCGGCGTCGGCGGCCAGACCTTCATGGAGTTCGTGACGTGGGTTGCAACGCGTACGCGGCAAATCGGCCGCCCGGGTTATCATCCGGTGCTGCATTTTGATGTGTATGGCTGGATCGGCCAGGAAATCGGCTTGGAGCTGCAAAGCATCGCCGACTTTATCTGCAGGGTTGCAGATACCGTCCCGGATTTCGTGCTCAACATTGAGTCTCCGGCGGACTTTGGTTCGACGCAAGCCCAAATTGACAACTACGCCCGGATTGTATCGATTTTGGACGACCGAGGTTCTAGTGCTCGTATTGTCGTGGACGAAAGGTGCAACACGCTTGAGGATATCCGCCTCTTTGCAGGAGCGAAGGCCGCGCATCTCATTCAAATCAAGACGCCCGATGTCGGCTCATTGGCTGACACGGCACGTGCCGTGCTCCTGTGCAAGGAGAACAAGATAGGCGCGTACGTTGGAGGAAGCTGTACCGAGACAGATCTCTCTGCCCAGGCTTCTGTCCACGTATCGGTGGCGACCCAGGCAGACATGATGCTTGCGAAGCCTGGAATGGGCGTCGACGAGGCATTCTCGATCGTGGGCAATGAACAGAACCGGTTGCTGGCGATGCTGAATCGTCGCCGGGCTTAAGACAAAATGTTGGATGAATAGAGCGGTGTTGCATGCAGAACTCTCTTGAGGGGATCACTGTCGTAGCTGTGGAGCAGGCCGTTGCTGCACCGTATGCATCGTCTCGCCTTGCCGATGCAGGCGCTCGCGTGATCAAGGTTGAGAGGCCTGAGGGAGACTTTGCCCGGAATTACGATAAGTTGGTGCGGGGGCAAAGCGCTTACTTCGTTTGGCTCAACCGGGGTAAGGAGTCAGTCTGCCTGGATTTGAGGTTGGAGGCGGACCGTGCCGTGCTGGACACGCTTGTTGCTGCTGCCGACGTCTTTATCCAGAATCTGAA
>NZ_RZTC01000073.1:9514-35043 GCF_004023165.1 Mesorhizobium sp. M7A.F.Ca.MR.176.00.0.0
CCTGCGACATTTGGGGATTTGGGGAGGGGGGGCCATTTTCTCACCTCAAGGCGTATGATCTCATTGTTCAGGCCGAAACAGGTCTGTGCGCAATCACGGGTACGCAGCAGGGGCCGGCACGGGTAGGGGTGTCGGTGTGCGACATCTCGGCAGGCATGACGGCACATAGCGCCATACTTCAGGCGCTGTATCATCGCGAGGTCACTGGCGAAGGGGCTAGCATTCAGGTGTCCCTGTTCGATGCCGTCGCCGATTGGATGAACGTGCCGGTCCTGCAACACGACTACAGCAGCTACCACACGGTACGCGCGGGCGTGAAACACCCCTCGCTGGCGCCTTATGGCGCCTATCGCTGCGCCGATGGCAAGGACGTCATCTTTTCCGTGCAGAATGACCGGGAATGGGTGAATTTCTGCGAGAAATTCCTGAAGCGGCCTGAGCTCACGCGTGCACTTGGTTTCGCCGACAACATGGAGCGCCTCGGCCACCGTCCTCAACTTGATGAGATAATTGAGCTGCGGTTTTCCGAGCTGTCCTGCCACGAAGCGATGCAGGAGCTTGAGGCGGCCGGTTTGGCATATGGGCGACTGAACGAAGTGGCGGACATTTCAAGGCATCCACATGTTCGCCGGGTGGAGATTGGCACCCCTGAAGGACCCGTAGAGGCGATAGCCCCGGCGGCGATCTTCAACTCTGATCGGCCCTCACTGCGACCAGTTCCGGCTCTTGGAGCCCATACGGAGGCTGTCCGCGCGGAAGTTCGAGCAGGTTTGCGCGCAACAGCCGCTTCAGAATGAGCGTGCCTGTTGTCGAAGGGCGCGATCGCGATCTACAGAGTACGTGCCAACTACTGGTCGCTCCCAGTGCCTCGGCACGCCCAGCAAGCACACCGACACCGCCGCGCTAAAATGGACCGCAGAGGCGACTTCATGAAGGACACCGTGCCGGCCCTTGAAAGCCCAAATTCTGTTCCCCGCTGGAGATCTCTGCTCTTCGTTCCCTCTCATGTTCCGCGCTTTGTGGAGGCGGCTCATGAGCGCGGGGCAGATGGCGTCATACTCGACCTCGAGGACTCCGTTCCCGAGGATCAAAAAGGTGAGTCACGGCGTCAGCTTTCTGCATCCGTGGCAAAGGTGGGCCGCAGGGGCGCTTATGTTTTAGTTCGCGTGAATCGCGGTTTGCGTGCCTTGGCGGACGATCTCGATGCAGCCGTGATTGCGGGTGTTGATGCACTTGTCCTTCCGAAGACGGATTCGGCAGCGTGGGTAACAGAGATCGCGAATGCGGTATCGGAACTTGAACGAGAAAGAAATCTTGCGGTGGGTCGAATCCGGTTCCTTGCCTTGATCGAGACCCCGGCAGCATTACAAAGTCTCTCAGCCATTGCGTCGGCCCATCCCAGGATGGTTGCAATGGCGCTGGGTCCTGAAGACTTCAGTGCCTCCGTTGGCGGTGCCCCGGAACTCGACCTTCTTTTGACACCGAACCTTTCTGTTCTGTTTGCCGCTCGCGCCGCAGGCTTGCTACCGCTTGGCTTCGTAGGAAGTATCGGCGAGTTCTCAGACAATGATAGACTTCGTGAAGCCGCGGCGCATGCGCGGCGGCTTGGCTTTTCCGGTGCTTTGGCGATTCATCCAAACCAGGTTGCCATATTCAATGAGGCTTTTTCGCCAAGCCCACAGGAACTCGAATGGGCCCTTCGTGTCCTCGCGGCGGAAAAAGATGCGACGGCGCAGGGCAGAGGCGCGTTCGCGTTAGACGGAAAGATGATCGATCCGCCCGTTATTCGAAGGGCTCGAGAAATTATCGCCACGGATCCGGGCGCCGAGTTGGCCGTTTGAGTCCTCAGCGGGTTGATCAACAAGACTGGGACGACGACAGCAAGCGTCAGCAACTCGGCACAATTATTGCTGTCGCGCCATCACATTTCAAGATAGATTACGTCAATTGCAGTCCGCCCTCGGAAGGGTACCCGTGGAAATCAGGCAGTTAAGATACTTCGTTGGCGTGGTCGAAGCAGGCAGTTTCACGAAGGCCGCTGGCTTTCTGAATGTCGCCCAGAGTGCGCTGAGTCTGCATGTGCGCCAATTGGAGGAAGGCTTCGGCACTCAGCTGCTGATACGCGACAGGACCGGCGTGAGCGTGACGGCGTCAGGAGCCAAACTCCTGGAGCGGGCGCGGGCGATTCTCAAAGAAATTCGACTTACCGAGGTGGAATTGACCAACACAGCCGCTTCCCCTGCCGGGGAGGTGACTATTGGCATTCCGTCTGGAGCTGCTCGCGTCCTGAGCGGTCCGCTGCTTGAGGCGGTGAGAAACGAACTGCCCAAGGTTTCCCTCAAGATGGTCGAGGGCATGACGGGACCGTTGGAGGAGTGGATGGCCGCTGGACGCTTCAATCTGGCGGTTCTGTACCGCACCGCAGACAGTGTGGGGCGAATGACGGTGCTAGCGCGCGAAGACCTCTGTCTGGTGGTTCCGTCCGGCGAGCCACCGTTTGAAGATGCGATATCTCTGGTCGACCTGCATGCATTCCCCCTGGCGGTTCCCATGCGCAACAACAATGTCAGGCGTTCGGTGGCTGATGTCGTCGCACAACACGGTTGCGCGCTGGACGTCAAGTTTGAAGTGGACTCCCTCTCAACGATCATCAACATGGTCGTAGAGGGAAAAGCGCATTCTATTCTCGCCCCGTCTGCGGTTCAGAAAGAAGCCTCCCAAGGGCTGGTCCGGACTGTCAAGATCGTCGATCCGGTGATTACCCGCTCCGTGGTGCTTGCTGTAAATCCCAAAGATGAGCGTTCTGCGGCCGTTTCTGCGGTCCGCAAGCTCATTCCGAAGGTCGCCAGAGCATTGATTGAAACCCGGGACTGGGCAGCGGTGGCGCCTGAGGCGACCTGACAACCTAACCTATAAAGCTGGGCATAATCTTTTGCGGCCATCAGGATCAGCCGGATCTGGATTCCAGATGGATTTCGGCAATATTCGATATTTGACCCGCCGCGACCATCGCGATGAAACTGGCTCAAGCGAGTTCAGCAGTTTCGATATTGAAACTGCGCTCGTATGGCAAGAATTCAGTCAAGTGGAGCCCGCGATGTCCGACGCCAAGAGTTACGAGCTCTTCATTAACGGCAAATGGCGAGCCGGTGGTAGCCGAGCCACTTTGCCGGTGATCAACCCGGCGACGGAGAAGGTATTTGCCTCAGTGGCCTCGGCTACGGTTTCAGACTTGGATGAAGCTCTTGCTTCGGCAGAACGCAGCCGCAAGGCATGGTCCTCACGACCCGCCAAGGAGCGTGGCGAGATCCTCGTCTCTGCCGCCAGCATTCTGGCAGAGAAAGCTGGCGCCGCAGCCCGGGACCTATCGTGCGAACAGGGAAAGACGATTGCCGAAGCGACAGGAGAATACGCGCGCGCAGTCGAAACGCTGGAATGGAATGGCCGGCATGCCGATGAGTTGTCGGCCCCGATTCCATTGGGCTCGAACAGGATGATAGCCCCGGAGCCGCTCGGTGTCGTCGCTGCATTTACGCCATGGAACTATCCGGCCGTTCTTATCGCCCGCAAGCTCGCCCCCGCGCTGGCGGCAGGCTGCCCGGTGATCCTCAAAGGGGCCGAGGAGACGCCAAGCGTGGCTGTCCATATCGTGGAATCTTTGCGTCAAGCAGGGATACCGGAAGGCGTGGTCAACCTGGTCTTCGGTGTTCCTGTGCATATATCGCGACATCTGCTCAGTTCGCCAGTTGTGAAAGTCTTGACGTTCACGGGGTCGACCGCTGTTGGAAAACAGCTGGCCACGCTCGCCGCGAAGAATTTGCAGCGCTGCATTTTTGAACTCGGGGGACATTCCCCGGTCATTGTGTGCGAAGATGCAGATCTGGCAAAGGCGATACCGGCTATTTCGGAATACAAATTCGAGTGCGCGGGCCAGAGTTGTAATGCGCCCAGCAGGATTTTTGTCGCCCGATCCCGCTATGAGGAATTCCTGTTCCGGATGACGGAGGCGGTCCGAAAAATCAGGATCGGTCCACCGGATGACCCTGCGACGCAAATGGGGCCAATGGCAAACGCGCGGCGAATAGAGGCCATGCAGCGCCTGACCAAGGATGCGGTAGAAGGCGGCGCCCGCATCGAGACCGGTGGCGTCCCCCTTGACCGACCGGGGTTTTACTGGCCGCCAACCATCCTGACGGGCGTACCGAAGGAAGCGAGAGTGCTTCATGAAGAGCCGTTCGGACCGATCCTCACTGTGGCTCCTTTCGATACGATCGAAGAGGCGATCGATGAAGCCAACGCCACGGAGTACGGTCTGGCCGCCTACTTGTTTACTGGCGCGGCCGATACGCAACAGAGGCTTGTGAGCGGTCTTTCTGCGGGCGCAGTTAGTGTGAATTACCTGAAAGGGGTTTCCGCTGATGCCCCTTATGGAGGAGTCAAGCAAAGCGGCTATGGATATGAAGGCGGCGAGCAGGGGGTGCGAAGCTTCCAGATTCTGAAAATGGTCAATGGCCTCGGTTCATTTGGATAAAATCCGGTGGGAAACAGATCACGGACCATCGCCGGTAGCGACATCACAAGGAGCGTCGCCGACGCCCTTCAGTACATCTCGTACTATCATCCTCCAGATTATATCCGGTCTCTTTCTCACGCATACACGCGAGAACAGAGCCCGTCGGCGAAGAATGCCATAGGTCAGATTCTGCTGAACTCCCGCATGGCGGCCTTTGGGCGGCGCCCGATTTGTCAGGACACCGGACTTGTGGTTGTCTTCGCAAAGGTCGGCATGGATGCCCGCATTAAGTCAACGGCCAGTTTCGCTGATCTTGTGAATGAGGGCGTACGTCAAGCCTATCTCGATCCGGACAATCCCCTTCGGGCATCGATCGTTGCGGATCCCCTCGCTAGACGGGTCAACACCCGCGACAACACGCCGGCAGTTGTCCATGTCGACTTGGTGCAAGGTAACCAGATTGAGATCACCATCGCCGCGAAAGGCGGCGGGTCGGAGAACAAGGCACGTTTTACCACCCTCAATCCCAGCGCCTCCGTTTCCGACTGGGTGGTCAATACCGTTTCGACTCTTGGCAGCGGGTGGTGTCCACCTGGACTGATCTCTGTCGGCATCGGTGGTAGCGCTGAAAAGGCGATGCTGCTGGCCAAGGAGGCCATGAACGAGCCCATCGATATGGCGGAACTGATCGCAAGGGGGGCGTCAAGCGCAGAGGAGGGGCTGCGGATTGAGCTTTATGAGCGGATCAACGCGCTTGGTATCGGCGCCCAAGGCCTTGGTGGTCTGACGACAGTCGTTGACATCAAGGTTGCGACCTATCCTACTCATGCAGCGTCCAAGCCTGTGGCGCTCATCCCGCAATGCGCCGCCAACCGGCACCTGAAGTTCACTTTGGACGGCTCTGGACCCATCAGCCTCCAGCCGCCCGATTTGCGCGAATGGCCCGACATCGGAACCGACGAATTGAACCCAGCCGGCGTCCGGCGGGTCAATTTAGATACGCTGACGAAGGAAGAGACGGCATCGTGGCGCTGCGGTGAAACGCTCCTGCTGTCTGGAAAGTTGCTGACGGGCCGTGACGCTGCCCACAAACGAATGGTCGAACTGATCGATGCCGGCAAGCCGCTTCCAGTCGATCTGCGGGGACGGGTGATCTACTACGTCGGCCCCGTCCGGGCAGTGAGGAATGAGGTCGTTGGACCCGCTGGTCCAACAACCTCCAGCCGCTTGGACGATTTTACGGACAAGGTGCTCGCCGAAACCGGCCTTTTCGCGATGGTGGGCAAAGCGGAGAGGGGACCGGCGGCCATAGCGTCGATTGTAAGACACAAAACGCCATACCTTGCTGCAGTGGGTGGCGCTGCTTACCTGATTTCAAAATCGATTAAGGCGGCGTGGATCGTTGCCTTTGAAGACCTGGGCATGGAAGCCATCTATGAATTCGAGGTGCAGGACATGCCTGTTATCATGGCCGTCGATGTTGAGGGAAACTCCATTCACAATTCCGGGCCTCTTGAGTGGCGTAAGCGTATGGCGGCCGACAGCATCGCACGCAACATCGGTGTTTGAGTCTTTCCGTTGGGCGATTTCGGCCAGACTCCCGCGCCAAATTGTCGGGCAAGCCGTAAGACGAGCGGCATTTGCGGTGCCATGCGCCTTGGCGGGCCGGACGAGCAAGGCCTTCAATTCACTCCAATAGCTGAATGTGCCAGTGAATACTGCATTGAATATGCCGTACACGCGATCGAGGCTCGAATGCCGTCGCGGCGTCTATCAAGTACGGCAGCGGAGTTCAGTAAATGGGTTATCTATTTATCAGGAGGTCTCCGCCGCGGCCGGCTATCCTCTCCAGCTGCATCATTGCCCCGTTAGGCGTCGCGGCGATAGCCAAACTACTTCTGCAGCTTTTCTCAGCTGATCGCTCTCCCTCAGCTGATTTTGGTACCCATTCTGGCACATCTCGGGCCTGGAACGGATGCCTTCCACTGCTACATTCGCTCGTTTCAATTGATGATAGAATTGATCGGCACACAACGCGATGTCGATCGCTGCTTGAGAGCAACAGGTTATGAAGTCGAAACCCGACCCCGTGCAACTCGACAGTTGGGACGTCCGGATTCTCTCCGAGATTCAGGCAGACGGTCGGATTTCAAAAAGTGAGCTTGCAAAACGAGTTCATCTTTCGGCGTCGGCCTGTTCGGAGCGGCTCCGAGCACTCAAGGCCGCAGGGATTATTGAGGGATTCTATGCGCGACTGAGTCCTGCCCTCATTGGCGGCATGATCTTTGTGATGGTAGAAGTCGTGCTGGATCGCCATCGTCTTGAGGACCAACGACACTTCGAAACTGCAATCCAAGAGATCCCGGAAATCCTGGACTGCTGGGCAATTGGGGGGCGCGTCGATTATCTGATGCGGGTCGCATCTCCTTCTATGGCCGCCTATCAGGATTTCATGGAGGGACTGCTGCAGGCAGGCTTGGGGATTGATCAATACTATAGCCTTGTCGTCACGAAACCAGTGAAGTCCAATTCACCGATACCTTTGTCCGCACTGAGGCAACGGTGAAACCGAAAGTTTAAGTTTCAACGGCGTTTGGCACGGATCCCGTAGATTCGTCGGCAAAAGGCGCCCATTCCGACGAAACTCAAGGGACATGTGCGGTATACTAATTGCTGGAAAAAAGTGGCCGAGCGCTATCCGCCGGTTGATGGCAAGGAAGGACGATGCGCTTGAGCAATCTGGAACCGATCATTCCAGGAGACGAATCGAAGCAGCCATCGGAAACGCACTTGCCCAGCACGGTTACGGCGAGAAGCCAAACCGGATCGTGCCTGGTTGAGGAGGCGTCCATATCTAAGATGCGAAGTGCCGAAAAATGCCTCTACCGCTACTTCAAGGGGGGAACTTTCGCCCTGGATTGGCGATCAGTGGCGATTGAGCTTAGTCGCGGTCAGCGCATCCGTGTAGGGGGCGAAATCTACAGCGAGGGTTTGGCAAGCCGACGGATAGCGGGAGTGCAAGCTGGCCCGCTTGGCCTTGGCGACCAACCCGGCCCTCAACGCCTGCGGACATTCGGAGATCGCTCCATCGCGTTTTTACGTCCTAAGTTCGTTGCTGATCGAGATTAGGAGATCGTCTGTCCTGTTTGACATTGCTGGTCTCCGCAGCCTTCTAAGCGAGGAGCATGGCTGTGCCGGGGTCGCGTAGGTGGGTGACAAGGCCGGTCACTCCTGCCAGCCGACGTGGTCTTTGAGAAGGTGGAGGTTGCGCTACCCGGCTGGAGAGCATGGTGCCAGTTTTCACAAGACAAGGGTCGCTTAATCGAATGGGCGTCAAGTTCATAAATTGCGAACAGATCATGGGGGGATTTGAATAGTGCTACTGACCGAGGCAGAGCTGAAAAGAGTTGCGAATGCCAGTCGAGGACATAGAGCCGCATCGATCGTTCTAAAGGAAGAGACGGCCGCAGCTACAGCCAGATCGTCATTCGACGTTTTTCTGTCACATTCTTTCAAGGACGCAGAGATCATTCTCGGTGTGAAGCGAATTTTCGAGGAGCTTGGGTTCACTGCTTACGTAGATTGGGTCGAAGATTCACAACTGGACCGCACAAAGGTCTCCTCGGCCACCGCCGAGTTGCTGCGGACCCGTATGAGGCAGTCAAAGACGCTAATCTATGTGCATTCAAACAATTCTCCAGGATCCAGATGGATGCCTTGGGAGCTTGGCTTTTTCGATGGGTTTCGGACCGCGGTAGCGGTTCTGCCCGTGGCAAAAAATTCTTCGGAAACATTCTCCGGGCAAGAATTTTTGGGCCTATACCCTTACATTGATGGGACAGGACCTGCATTCCTGTTTATGAACAGAGGGATCGCGCCTCGCTCAAGAATAGGCTCTGTAAGCTCGACTGCTAACCTCACGTTTGCCAAATCCTGGCTTAAAGAATTTACCGCCACAAAATAGACTGGTGTGCTTCAAAAATGAAATATCCTGGACTCTATAATAGCGCCGACGTGGCATCCAACGAGCAGCAGGCGACGTTTCTCCGCCTGATCCGGGCAGAGTACGTTCTTCTTTTTTTAGCGTCGGTGCTCTCTTTGGACTTGTCGTCATCAAAAGCCTATTTCGGTGTCTATGCTGCGGTATTTCTTTGCTCAATGGGAGTCCTCATTTTCCGGTCGGTCACAAAGCCCGAGCAGGTCTGGTATCAGGCTCGAGCTCTGGCAGAGTCGGTGAAGACATTGACTTGGCGCTTCGCGATGCGAGCACAGCCGTTCGATGACGCGCGCGCGGCTGACGCCAGAGCTGATTTTCGAAAGCTTATGGAAGATATCCTTGATAGCAATCGTCACCTTGGTAGCGCGTTGAGCGGCACCGATTCAGCATCGCCCCAAACAACGGACGAGATGATGTCGATAAGGGACTCCCCGCGAAAAGAACGAAAAGACCTATATCTGCAGAGACGAATCTGCGACCAACGGAAGTGGTACGAGAAGAAGGCGCGCTCGAACAAGAGGTCCGCGAAAGTCTGGATGGGCCTTGGTATTTTTGCATACGCTCTGGGATTCTCGTTCATCGTAGTACGCATCGCTGACCCCGCGATGCCAGGCTGGCCGACCGAGCCGCTAATTGTCATCGCCGCCTCCCTTATCGGGTGGACCCAGATCAAGAAATTTAACGAATTGGCATCGGCTTACACGTTGACAGCTCACGAGATCGGCTTGACTGCCGACCTTATTACGGACGCCAACTCGGATGAGGCATTCTCCGCCGCGGTGAACGAAGCCGAACTGGCTTTCTCACGGGAGCACACCCAGTGGGTTGCTCGTCAAAACAACTAAGAGACAACAATGGCATACAGCGATCCGACCTATGTAATATTTGACGGCGATGAAGACGCTTGGGCATACCGCTTTATGAAAGGGTGGAACGCCAGCGAGAATGTGAGTTTTGAATTCGCGAACGCTCACGATCTGGACAATATGACGAGCCGAGCACAGGACGAAGATTATGTTAAACGCAATCTTCGCAACAGAATGAATGGATCGAGCCAGGTACTTGTCCTGATCGGTGAGAAGACGAAAAACCTTTTTCGCTTCGTGCGCTGGGAAATGGAATTGGCTCTTGATCTAGGTCTGCCGATAATCGCAGCAAACCTTAACGGCTCGCGGCAACAAGATGTGAGCTGTCCGCCTATCATCAGGGACAAATGTGTTGTGCACGTGCCGTTCAAGATGAAGGCCATCAAGCACGCGCTAGCCAATTGGCCGAGCGAATTTCATCGGCTTTCAAACGCTCAGCGTGGCGATGGCGCCAGGAGCTATGGCGAAAGCACCTATCGCGATCTCGGCTTATAATCGCCCACGTAAAAGCACTTAGCCGCCCAAACATCCTCGCCATCCGCTGGCGGCGACTAGCCTTAGCAACGTCCGCCAGCGTGTTCCGAGCTTGCCGAGCGATGATAAGAAGAGACGTCCGATTTGCTGAGTTTGGCTGAAAGCTGCAGGTCATGTGCAACCTATTAGAGGAGCCCCGCTCGAAGCGTCGGATCGTCAGACAAGATCACGTCGCGCGAGGGCGCTGGTTTCGAGAGGAAAAGGAGCGGCTGTTCGACGTTTGAGGCTTGATCCAGCGTTTCGAGACTGCACGAGCGGCCAGCATTGATGGAGGCATGCTGCCGCCTCCTGCGAGCCGCAGCTCGGCTCGCCCTGCGCAGCAACCACGAATTTGCGATCGCAAGAAAGGCAACACGCCGACGATAGAACTTGGCGGCGCTGGTCGGCTGCGAATCAAGATGTCGATGGCAAGGAGCTCTCGCCGAGCGTCTTTGCCGGGCCGAACCTTCTGGCTATGCTCCTTCGAGAAGTCTGCCGAGCACCAGCCGCCGCACCGCCAAAGCGATCAATATGCGCGAGGGCACGACCTCAGCCTCTCAGCGCTGGCCAACCAGGTTGGAGCCTGTGCCGCGGCACGGAACCCGCTGCCTGCTGATCGAGGCGAATGTGCTTTGCCCCTGATCACCTGCATTACCACCCTTGGGAAAGGGCAAGACCGATCCGGACCGTCAGAATGTAAGGGATGACCGGCAGTTCGGCGGAACATGGCCGCCGGCGCTCTATCGTGCCTCGCGCGGCCGGCGGGAACAGCGTCCCGAGCGCTATTCATCCGTCAATATCGCCCGCTAATCGGGCACTATGCTGGGCGCATGCGCGTCGTAAGCTGTTCGTGTTTGCAGGACGCGCCCCCGACCCTCGGCCAAGGCGAAGGTGACGCCTTAGTTTTCACGGCAATTCGGGCCGATCCCGCGAATTCCACGGCGAATAACCTGCATTCCCGAGAAACTCAAGGGACGTTTCCGGTATGCTATTTGCTAAACAGGTGGCTGGCCGAGTGCCCTCCGCCAATTTATCGCGAGGAGAGGAAAATGCGCTTGAGCAATCTGGGAACCGAGCAACTCCGGGAGAAGGATAGAAGCTTCGTCTTCCATCCTTCTACGCATTTGGCCAAGCACAGCCGAGGCGAAACGCCAAATAGGATTATGGCCGGTGCGGAAGGCGTCTATATCTGGGACACCGAAGGCCGAAGGAGCCTCGACGGTTTCGGAGGACTCTACTGCGTCAACATGGGATATGGATGCACGGAGATCGCCGAGGCCATTGCCAGGCAAGCACACGAATTGCCGTTCGCGCACGTCTATGCCAGCCAAGGTACGGAGCCGGTCGCCCTGTTGGCAGAGGCCGTGGTCGAGTATTTCGGTCAGAACATGCGAAGGGTCTATTTCGGCCTCTCCGGTTCCGATGCCAACGAAACCAACATCAAGCTGGTCTGGTACTATAATAACATTCTTGGCCGGCCCGAAAAGAAAAAGATCATCTCGCGAAATCGCGGCTATCACGGGTCTGGATTGGTCACGGGTAGCCTAACTGGCCTTCCCTTCTTTCACAATTTCTTCGACCTGCCTCTGGATTTGGTGCGCCATACAACCACGCCGCACTATTACCGCCAGGCGCGTGTCGAGGAGAGCGAGGAAGCGTTCTCCCGGCGCTGTGCCGATGAGCTTGAAGCCTTGATCCTGGCCGAAGGACCGGAAACGGTTGCAGCTTTTATCGGAGAGCCGGTACTTGGGACAGGAGGTATTGTGCCGCCCCCCAAAGGGTACTGGACGTCCATTCAAGCGGTGCTCGACAAATACGATATCCTTCTAATCGCGGATGAAGTGGTCTGCGGCTTCGCGCGAACCGGCGAGAAGTTCGGTTCCCACCTGTATAACATGCGTCCGGATTTCGTGACCATCGCAAAGGGTTTGAGTTCCGCCTACCTCCCCATCTCCGGGTCAATCATTGGCGACCGTGTCTGGTCGGTTTTGGAACAAGGAACTGAGAAGCACGGCGCACTCGGCCACGGCTGGACATATTCGGGGCACACGCTTTGTGCCGCAGCCGCGCTCGCCAATATTCGACTGCTTAAAGAAAAAAATATTTTGGAGCATGTCCGCGATGTTGGACCGTATTGGCAAGACCGGATGAAGGCCGAGCTGGCGGGACATCCCATCGTTGGTGAAGTTCGCGGAGTGGGTATCCTGTCGGCCGTAGAGATGATGCGGGACCCAAAACAAAGGATCCCATTCGAACCCGACCTTCAGGTCGGGGTGCGCACTGCAGCTGCTCTGTTTGAGAATGGTGTCATCGGACGGGCCATGCCGCATGGCGACATCCTCGGTTATGCACCCCCCCTGATCATTACCCGAAAAGAGATCGACATCATTGTCGACGCGACGGTAAAGTCGGTCGATACCACCTATCGCGCGCTGAAGGCCGAGGGTGCCGTATGATTTTGCGATCGCGAAGGAGCGAGTCCGGAGGCAGGCATGTCCCTGCGCGCTACTGCGCCGAGCAGACCCAAAACTGTTGAATTCCAGATATCTGATCTTGAGCATGCTCCGGGCTATTTCAGTCACGATTTGTAACCGAATCAGTTCTGCCGCCGCTGTCCTGTTGCCCAACGACCAGGACCTCTGTGCGGCGCGCCCTGCGGGTGTACCTCCCCGCCGGCAGGGCGCCCTTTTTGACCCACGTAATCAGTATCATTATGGCCCGTGCGGAATCGAGGGTCTGGTAAAGGTCATCTGCACGTTCCGATGCACATTGAGCTTAGACGTGCCCTTTACATCATTGCAGCGGGCCACGGTCGCCGGTTCCAAAGTGCGGCAATGCCGAAGGTTATCTTCCTTCACATCACAAAGAGCAGAATAATAATTGCGGTGAATTTTATCACGTCAGGTATATAAAAGGACGATACTCACACGCCACCCCGTTCACAAGGAAAGGCATTTTAATATTGTTGAGACGATTCGCCTATCAAAGGAAAGAAAGCATCGCAACACTTCTTTGCGGATCACGGCGCCCCGGGTGTGGGATGAGCGGCTATCCGAATTGTTATGCTAATGCCGACCCAAATTCCTGCAAAAGCTGGGGTCAATGATGCCTTTTGGTCAGCGCAGGATGATTTCTCCTGGTTTGGTCGGTGCAGGGGCGGTCATGATTTAATGCATGGAGATTCTCTGATTGAGCTGTTGAGATCATGAGGCGTCTGCCAGACGCCCATCGGGTGAGCCCAGCATGATTGGGATGACCGACGAAGATCGAAAGTGTGGCAGCATTCTGGAGCCCGGTCAGCCCAGCGACGCCCGCGAATTCAATCGCGTTGTCGGGCCATACACGACGCAGCCGGAGGGCGTGCAGAAAGAGGAAGAATCGAGCGCGACGATGACGAGGGACATGCCACTTGTTTTCGAGACATTCCTTGAAAGACTGTCACAGAGTATCGATGAGGCAGATTTCCGGGATGCCATGGCTGAGGCGGCCGGACGACTTGACCTAATCTTCTTTGCCTACCTCTCCTTGCCAGTACGGCCTTCCGGCAAACCGAGGTTAATCTCGAACTATCCACCCCGCTGGACCAGACAGTATCTGGAAAATCAGTATGAGAAACTCGATCCTGTGGTCTTGCGTGCTCGAAATGGCGGCTGCCCGTTTCACTGGGGATCGAATTTGGGAGGCGATAAAATGTCGCCGGCTCAACAGCAGCTATTCGATGAGGCGGCTCAATTCAGCATCTGCTGCGGTTTGACGATCCCAATTGTCGATCTCCGCGGCCGCATCGCTGCGGTTACTTTTGCCGCCGATGAGCCTCGTCCAGTATTTCTTCGGGTCGCTGAGCGGTACGAACAAGCTCTTCAACTGATGGCGGCCTGCTTTCATCGTTGCGTTCGCCGCAAATTGCCGAGCGATCGAACAGTGGATGGGATTTCGCTGACATCCCGCGAATATGAGTGCCTGAGGTGGGCAGCGCGGGGTAATTCAGCCTGGGTGACCGGCCGCATCTTGGGTATCAAGCCACGCACGATCGCTTTTCATTTGGACAATGCCAAGAAGAAGCTAGGCGTGCGAACCCAAAATCAGGCTATAGCCCTTTTGGGGTCCGAAGGGTCCTCAATTCTCTGAGAAGCTTTTTGATCCCCTTGTGCTCGGGCCATTCGATCGCGCGCTTTGTATCGAGCGTTGACTGGATGCCGAGATCTTCTGTTCCGCCGGCTCGGGCGATGCAGCCGTATTCTTCCAGTCCGCGCCGGTGATCATAGTCTATGGGTGCTCGAGCGGGTGTTTCGTCGCTGACGAGCTAGTCGTGCGGTTATATAGTTTCCGAGGATGGCCCGCTTGCATACCTGCCTGCCGGTAATCTCTAACCCTTGACTTAGGGCGATGGCTATCGGTTATGCGGCTTGAAAGCGAAGAGGTGGACCCTTCGTCGAGCGCCGGTACGATATGGAGTGCTGCTCCGGGCTAATACCCATCCAGACAGAGCGGAACCTTCTATCACGTCAGACGCTCGGACAATTGCCAAAACCCGATTTCCTGGGAACTGAATTGTGCTCGCCACCGGGTCCATTTTGCCGGCGCGTCTGTGGTGCAGGCCCCGATCAGCCTGACCAATGGCACAGGAACTGCCTGCTTCTATGACCGAGCACTGCGAATTTGTCAGCTGGCGAACAATTCCTTGTAGCCGCTCGTCACCATCCAGTTCGCACGGTCGAGATGACTACGAAGCGCCTTCCTGGCGCGCTCCGGTTCAAGTGCCGGATCAATGCCGAGGATCAGTTGGGCCATTTCCTCTTCGGGCGCCTCATCGTCTGAGGCGTCCAGGAGCCTCATATAGATGGTAAAGTGCGCCCTGTCATAGGCGGTAAGACGGTCAGACCAAGGGACTTCGTCGAGCAGTGTTGAGCTTTGAGTCCTATCTGTTCCCGTTGATCGATTCATGTCTGCCGCGAACCTCGCATGTTGATCGCTGGATCCAAGGCAGAATATCCCAAAATGGGATAATCCGAAACGGGGATTAGTCGCTGAGCCGGTCTCTACCTGACCGGTTCACCTAAATGCCCAAATCTCTTCGATCTCCCCGCCACCAGCGGTTTCTGGCCCAGTTGATCTCACTGCGCAATGTCAAAGGGCTGACGCAGGCGCAGGTGGCTGAGAAGCTTGGTCGTCCGCAATCTTTCGTGGCGAAATATGAGGGTGGCGAGCGGCGTCTCGATATCATTGAGTTTCTCGACGTAACTGCGGCCCTCGGTGCTGATCCGTGTGAGATTCTGTTGAGCCTGCGCACGTAGTGGGCGCCCGCGCCCATCACCGCGCGTGCCGTGTGCCGGTGGGTCGAGCCCCGCTTTTCTTGGCTCTGGCGTCTCGACCATTCCGCTGCGCCTCCTAGCGCGTCGTTAGACTCTCGCAATTCGCTCTATTTGTGCCTTTCCCAGCAGGTGGCGCCGCATCCTTCTAGGCCCGCCGCGGCGTCCCGCAACCCTTAGCCAGCTGTGAGCTTTCAGTAGGTCGTCCATCCGGTCCTCCGGATGCGGTGCGGCTCAGACGGCGGACCCGTTCCTGTCATGATTCGCCGACGCACCCATTCCTGGGAAGCAGCCATTGGCGAGCGGAGGACAAAATGATGAGACAGCGAAGCGCTGGGCCATCCGCGCTGTGGGGATACGTCGATGCATGGTGTTACGCGACTTCGTTGCTTGAAGCGAAGCGACCGCACCGCCCATTTCGTCAACTGGCGAACAAATCCTTGTAGCCGCTCGTCACCACCCAGTTTGCACGGTCGAGATGACTGCGAAGAACGTTGCGTGCGCGCTCAGGTTCGCGTGCCGGATCAATGCCGAGGATCACTTTGGCCATTTCCTCTTCAGTGGCGTTGTCTGCCGAGGCGTCCAGGAGCCTCATATAGGTTGTAAAGTGGTCCTTGTCGTAGGCTGTAATGCGGTCCGACCAGGGGACCTCGTCGGCGAACGGCGTGTTCGATCTGGGCTGCAACATCGCTAATTCTATCTCCGGCCAATGGACCCGCGAAGCCCTGTGCCTGCTAAATGTGGATTACATATTATAGTTGATAAACTCAAGCCGCCTGATCCGCTGGCTTGCGTGCATGGATATGCGCAAGTTGGTCGGACGGAATGTGCAGAGGATCAGGCAAAGGAAGCGCCTGACGCAGGAGCAGCTTGCGGAGATTTCCGGGTTCAGTCAGCAGTACATCAGCGGCTTGGAGAAAGGCCGAAGAAATCCGACAATTATCACGATCTATGAACTGGCATTGGCCCTCGGCGTCAGCCACATGGATCTGGTTCGGCCCGACAAACAGGCCTGATGCCCCCGCCCTCCAAGTAGCTGGCGGACTGATGGCGCGCGCCGGGTGCTTGTGAGCCCACGCTTTTCTTAGGTCCCCCGGCAGCCCCTGCCATTTAGCTCGCCCTCGCGCGGGCGCACCCTATTGGACAGTCGGCCGCTGCGTTTTTGTCAGCTTTTCCTGGGACGTGGGGTGGTCGGCATTCCCTTTTAGGCCCGCCGCGGCCTGCCGCAACCTTCGCTCTCGCTTCAGGTCCTTCTCTTGGTTACGGTCCTTCGGATGCGGTCTGCCTCTTTCAGCGGGCCTAATCGCTTTCTGTCGCCCGCCCCCACGGGGACAGGCACGCGAGACTAGTATGGAGCGTTGCGGTTAGCGCGCGAACAGCAAAGGAACCGAAAAAACAGGCAACTGTCGCAGCATGGCTGAACCAGCCATCGTGTCGGCATCTAGGAGCCGCGTGTTCGCCTTGCGCTGACACGAAGCTCAGACATGACGTCCAGGAGACGATGCTGGCAAATAGTCTGGCTGAAGCATTCCACCCACAATACCAAAGCCCGTCCCGATTCAAAGCGCTTCTGAGCACTCCATCTCAGGCGCGGGGCCAGCTGGCCAGTTCACCTTCTTGGTCCGCCGGAAGAGAGCCCCGCCCTCTCGACAATCGGCTTCATGAGGTCTCGCCCTGCAGTGTCGACCGTAAAAAAGGGCGCGCGAGGCGCCCTTCATTTAAACCGGCAGTCGGGAAGCAGACTTCACTCTGATATTCAAAAGCGGTAGGTGACACCTGCGCCTATCAGCCAGGGATCGAGCTCCGCCTTCCCCGTCAGCTTCGCGCCGGCCACCGTGACGTCGAAGTCCGGCTTCAGGAAAAGCTTCTTCACGTCGAAGTTGAGGCCCCAGTGCTGGTCCACCATGTAGTCGAATCCGACCTGCAGCGCCGTGCCGAACGTGTTCTTCACCTTGAGAGCATCAGCGCTGCCAGTGTCCTGGTTGTAGAAGATCGTGTAGTTCACGCCGGCGCCGACATAAGGCTTGAACGCGCCGAGATCGGTAAAATGGTACTGCAACGTGAGCGTCGGCGGCAGCAGCCAAACTTTGCCGATGTTGCCCAACCCTCCGATCGTCCCTTGGCCCGCGATGTTGGCATAAGTGGTACCGAGTATGAGTTCGGCGGCGATGTTGTCGGTGAAGAAATACGAGATATCGAGTTCCGGCGTCACCGTGTCCGAATACGAAAGACCGGAGCCGGGAAGCGTATCAACGTAGCCCAGATCTTTCGTAACGACGCCCAACGCCCGCAGGCGGACCTGCCAAGGGATTGGCGCTTCGGTGACCGAGGCTCCCGTCTCCGCCAGGACGGTCTCTGCTTGCGCAGGCTCCGCGGCGACGGCCTGCTGTCCCACCATGATCAGGGCCACCGCCGCTGCTGTTGCCCGCGCTACGCCCATTCGCGTTCTCGCCATGAGATTCACTCCTTGATGTTCAGAAAGGATGCACTGCACTATTTCGTCTCCTGCTCGAATGAATTGTTGATGGACCTCAAATGCCCCTCTTGCGTTGCAACGCGTTCCGCCGTCTCCGGAAGGTGATCGTTGAAGCCGATTGCGCTGCGGAGAAAATTGGTGCCTAGACTGATGAATGCGGCTTGCTCCCGATTGTCCTCGCCGCAGCCGTGCCCGCCTGCGCTGGCCTCGTAGAAGTAAGCGGGATAGCCAAGAGCCTGCAGTTTTGCGGCCATCTTGCGCGCATGGCCCGGATGGACGCGGTCGTCGCGTTTCGTGGTGGCGATCAGGATAGGCGGATAGGGCTGTCCCGGCGCTGCGGCGTGATAGGCGGAGATTTCCTTCAGGAAAGCCCAATCGTGAACCTTGTCCGGATCGCCATATTCGTCGATCCAGCTCGCGCCCGCCAAGAGCTTGGTGTAGCGACGCATGTCGATAAGCGGTGCTGTGCAGAACAGAGCCCCGAAATGCTCAGGATAGCGGGTCAGCATGTTTGCGATCAGCAGGCCGCCATTTGAGCCACCCTCGGCGGCAATCCGCCTCGGCAGGGTGATGCCCCTTCGCACGAGGTCGGCGGCAACGGCGGCGAAATCGTCATGGGCGAGACGCTTGCCCTCCCTGCGCCCGGCTTCGTGCCAGCGGGTGCCGAACTCGCCGCCGCCGCGGATGTTCGCCTCGACACACGTGCCGCCGCGCTCGAGCCACAGCTTGCCCAGCGGGGAGTTGTAGTAGGGCAGGAGTGATACGCCGAACCCGCCATAAGCGGAAAGGTGAATCGGAGCATCTCCGTTCCCGTTCGCCGGACCAACCTGCGTATAGGGGATCAGCTCATGATCGATAGAGACTGCCTCGTGGCGCGTGACCACCAGTCCGGATGCATCGAAATTCTCCGGGCTGCGCTTCAGGATTGCTGAAGCGCTGAGAGACGGCGCGGCATTCAGATCGAACAGCAAGAGCTGCGGCGGCGTGATCGGATCCTGAGCACAGATCAGGACCTCTCCATTGGTCTCGTGAACTGCCGCATCGAATGACCAGACGTCGACAGTACCTTCGTCGGGCAGGGTGTGGAGGACTCGGCGCGTCCATTCCTGGCGGCCGGGAGTGAACATCTCGAAACGCGATACGAGATTGACGAGGTAAGAGATAATGAGCTTCCCGTCATTCCAGAAGAATGACTGCAGGGAGCGCCTTTCCCCTGGTTGAAACAGGGTCTCAAAACGGCGTCCGCCGGCGAGGAAAGAGGAAAGCGAGATGACGATCAGCGCGTCGGCGGGATGGGTGGTGCCTCCCACCGTCCAGGGCTTGCGCGGCCTTACCGCCAGCCAGTCGCCGAAGACCCGCCACGACGCGTCGCGAGGAAGATCGATCTGCCTCCTCGGCCCGCTCCTATCGCCGATCCAGCTGATCTTCTCGAAGAAGGCCGGCTGCTCAATGAACCAAAGGCGCTCGCTGCGGGCGGTGCGGTCCGAATGACCAGACACTTGGAAGCTTTCGAACCCGGCCTCGAAGATTGCCGGCGTGGTGAGGGGATCCGCGTCACGCTTCCACAGTCGAACGGTGCGCGCATAGCCGGAGCGGGTGGCCATGCCATTACCAAGCGCACTGGAAAGCAGAAGCGTGTCAGGGTCCAGCCAATTAACGTAGCCTTTGGCCTCGGGGAGGTTGAAGCCGTCGGCGACAAAGCTCAGAGAGATCAGGTCGAATTCGCGATGCACGACCGCGTCGCTGCCGCCGCGCGACAGGCGCAGAACGGCTCTTTCCCGTCTCTCCGGCTCGATGGACGCGCCGTCCCAGATCCAGTCCTCTCCGTCGCTAGCCGCGAGAGCATCCAGATCGAGCAGTAGCTCCCATTGGGGATCCGCCTTCATGTAGGCGGCAAGGGTGGTCCGGCGCCACAGTCCGCGTGGATTACCGTCATCTCGCCAGTAATTGTAGAGGTACTGACTACGGCGCGCGATCAGGGGAAGATTGTCGCGATTGTCGAAAATGGCTGTCAGAGCCGCGCGGTCGCGCTCGAATTGCGCTCCACCGAAGTGCTTCAGGGTCTTTGCCGATTGGCCGGCGGCCCAGGCAAGTGCCCGCTCGCCCTCTACATCTTCAAGCCAGACATAGGGATCGTCGTCGGGAGCATCCAGCGTTGGACGGACATCAAATGCGTTCATGTCCGGACAGCCTTCAGAAAGAAGGGATAGAGGCTTCCGTCGGCTCGGGAACGCTCAGTGCTGGTAGCGGCGCCCACATGTTCGAAAAGCGTGATCATTGATGAGTTCTTCCAGTCGGTGCGGCATCGCAGTGCTTTTGCGCATAGGGACCGCAACCGTCGTGCCAACTGGGAAAATCGTTTCGGAACAACGCGATCGCTCTGGAAGCGTTGTGTCACATGTCCGACATCGTCGAGAATCCGACAACGAGTGCTCCTCCTAATCACCGGATCAACCTCCGGCGCCAGGCGGTGACACCGTGCAGAACTCGAGCAGTGAAGCTCATTGGTGAACCTGGTTGACGCCCAACATCTTCGCTCTGGAGCGCTTCACGCACACGGATTCATGGCAGACACCATGATGCGATCGATGCGGTTAGAGACCAAGCTGGCTGCGCCTGTGAGTTTCATCCGCCAGCTGGAAGCAGCTGAGTTCTGAGGAGAAGGGTGGGGCACCCCTTGGGCGACCTGATGGTTGCCCAAGCCCTGCCGCAATCTTGGCCTGCACCGTCCCCTGGATTGCTGTCGATCAAGCCAGGAAGCTGCATTCGGGCGAACGCATGGGGCTGGTCCCCATGGCAACTTGGGCTGATGTGGGGCCGTCCGATATGCGATACGAGGGTCTAGGATAGGGGAGCTCGGGCTCGGTAGTATCTCAGCGAGACGGCTAATGGTCGACGAAGTCTTTCTGACGCCACGCATTGGTATGCCGCAGCAACAGGGGCAGTGCGGGCGCAAGTCTGGTTGTGAAATCGGCTGCTACAGGGGCATGCCGCGCTTCATCTCCATACCGTCAGCGAAGAAAGCGCGGCGCGAGCATCACCAAAGAGAAGCGGCGCGCCTTTCGTTTTGCGGTCCACTGACCAGTCGGCTTCACCTGTACAACTACGGGCTGGCATAGCGTGAAACTTGGCCCCCAATGGCGGAAATTTCCCCCAGGAGACCTAGATGACTAAGCTTATTGCACCCGGGCTACGACAACCTGCCCACCACCAGCGTCGAAGCCACCGCCACGCCACCAAGTCTTCAGGGAACGTCCTGAACGGAACCCAGCCGGGTACTCCTATCAAAGCGACTCCCTTCGCATGCTCAGGCCGCGCTTGCCGCCAATCCTTGGGGTAGGCGTCGCGCGTGTTCTCCGAGGTGGCGTTGTAGCCCCTCGCGGTCTCGACCAGTTCCTGGACATGCGCCGGGACTCTTTGAGCCGGGTCTCCATCTCCTTGTAGAGCTTGTCAAGCTCGCCATCGACTGGCTTCAGGTCGTCGATTGAACATTGCGTCATCATAGGCTTTGTGCCTTGTTGTAGCAGGCATCGTCCGTTCGCGCGGCGGACACAGACATCACCGTCGCTGAGCCGAGAACGACGGTAAAAGAAAATGCACTCACTGACTTCATAACCAATCTCTTTTGCGGGTGATTTAGAAACGGACGCCGAGCTTGGCGCTGAACCCGTGTGTCTGGGCATCCGAGGCGATCTGTCCCTGATAGGCGATGCCGAACGTCGCGTTCTCGGTGATGTTTACGTCCAGCCCAGCTTCGAGCAGAGCTGCGTTCTTTGCGATCGGCACGCCCTTGATGGCGAAGGAGGAACCGCCAGCAAAGGCAAGAGCGGTATCCGGCCTGACGTCGCCGAAGGCGTGGCGCCAGCCAAGACCGCCGCGCGCGGTAGCAGTCACGGTGCCGAGGGTCAGTACCGTCGACGCACGCAGACCTAGCGTGGTAAACGCCGTGTCGCTCGAGCGATCCCGCTCGACAAGGCGGCTGCGCCGCCATTCTCGGTGAAGCCATCGGCGTCAAAATTCACATAAGCGAGATTAGCGTAGGGCTCGAAGGAAGCCGAAGCCGTATTGATACGGTAGCCGAGCTCGCCAAAGGCCTGGAACGTGCCGGCGTCGTAATCGGCCGAAAGGCTGTCGGCGAAGCCTGGAAAGACCACGGACCTGCCGGTCTCGATGCTGTGCCAGGTATAGGCAAGGCCGGAACGAAAACCGAGATTGCCGTTCTGCGTGCCGGCAAAAAGACCGAGATGGTAATTCTCGCTCGAGCCCGACGACGCGCGATTGTCCGCCTCCAAGGAGGTATGGCTGTAGCCGCTGATGAGGCCGAGCCGCCAGCTTTCGCCGACAGCCGCGTCACCGCCAGCCAGAAAGCCGCCTGTCGAGTGATCGAGACCGGCGGCATTGCCGTCGCTGTCGAGATGACCCCAGGCGCCGAAGCCACGGCCCCATACGGCGAAATTCTCACTCGTTGCCGGGGCCAGTTCCAGACCACCCAGCCCATAAGTCATCACCGGAACGCTGGAGGCACCGACGCCGTCGAACGCCGCACGGATCCGTTCGCTCGCGGCATCGCGTACAGAATGACTGTCCTCGATGAGGCCGCTATGAATGGAAGCATGAACCTCGCCTGATAGCATATCGAAAGCGTTGCGGGCTTCCGGCGCCGTCAGGAACAGGATGTTGTCCTGGATCGGATTACCGCTTCCAAGCGCCTGAGCCGCTGCGGCGACCGAGCGTTGATTGAAGGTGCTGGCTACATCGGCAAACGCCGTCGATGTGCGGCTGATATCGAGATAGACATTGTTGGCATCGTAGACGAGCTGGAAATCGACGAAGGGCGTCGCGTCTGTCGCCAGAGCCCCCGTCAGCCCGCCATAGGTGCCGCTTACGCCGCCTGCTGCGGAGAGCAGAGTATATCGGGCATCGACCGATAGCGTTCCCTGCCGCAGCAGCTCGATCTGCGCGCCGCTGTCGATCGCCGCTACTCCGCCAACATCGATGAGATCGGACGACCTTGCGAGGTCGACCTGATAGATCGATCCGGACTGCTGCGCGAAATCGCCCGTGACAGTCAGTGTGGTGACGATCCTGCTCGGATCGGTCGCACTGCCAGGAGCGACCGTGCCGCCCTCGGAAATGGTGACCGCACCGTAGGTGCCGCCGCCTGCGACGACACCGCCGCTGTTTGCGATAGCCGTGCCCCCGATCTGCCCGTCATTCCCGAGAAAGCCGGACGTGGTCGCATCATGGGAAAGCACACCTGTATCGGCAAGCAGCAATCCCGCGCCGGAACCGACCGTCGTCATGCCGGAAAAATTGTTCTTTCCGCTCAGCGTTTGCACGCCACCGGCAACGAATACCTTGCCGCCCATATTATTGTTATCAACGTCGAGGTCGTTGATGCTGCCGGCGAACGTGTCGTTCGAATCCGTTAGCACCAGGGTACGCTTGCCCAGCTCGACCGTTCCGCTGCCACTCAGGCTACGAATACGGGCATCGTTGTAGGCGTCGGAGATTCCCCAATAGTCGCTGCCATTTCCATGTTCGGAGATATCGAACGTGCCGTCTGCAACGACTTTCGCTGACCGTTGGATGTTGCCGAGCCCCGCAAGCGAGAGATAGGCATCCTGAGCAATATTCGTCTCGCCGGTGTAGGTGTTGACATTCGTCATCCGGACCACCGTCTTTGTATCAAGCGTCAGCGATCCGGAGCCGGAGACGACACCCGCTATGCCGAACCCGCCCTCATTCCCCATGCTCGTCGTTATCCTGCTCAGACCGGTCCCTTCGGGTGCGGATGAATCGGTAGAGAAGTTGCTGGCAGTGACGAAATGTGACGTATAAGCGGTATACTTCTTCTCCAGATCGAAAATGACCGATCTGTTTTTGAAGAAGTCAAGACCGGCAACAAAACTGGTCTGGTCATTGGGTTGTTCCGTCGTGCCGCTGGTGTAGGTGAAGTCGATATTGTCCAGCCTTACCGGATCGCCATCCGTTCCTGCGATTGTAACGCTCGGGATATTGCCCGATGCGCTTACGATCTCGCGTTGCTCATTTCTCCGAACATTTTTAAGTTTGACGCCCGCATCCTGAAATTGCTTCAGCATCGCATCACTGATCTCCAGACTGCCACCGCCCGGTGTGCCGGTGTCGAGCAATACCGCGGTCTTGTTGGGGTCGGTGATTGGTGGGGCTCCATCCTTAACCGTGTACTGCAGATTGTAGCTGCCTTCGTATTCGGTCGAGGCATTGGCGCCAGAGCCAGGAAAATTCTGATAAGAATCCTGATCTTTTTCCTCGGGTTCTCCCCATGGCATGGCATTAGTATATTGGGCCCGGAGGCTTGGATTGAGGTTGACAATCGTGCAGGGGGAACAGCCAGGCGTTTGGTCGCTCTCGGAATCCGGATTCACATTGGCGGAGACCACGTAGCCAGACCTGGTGACACTGCCCATCATGCCCCAGACACTTGTCTTGCCAAGAAAATCGCCGGCCCCGAATGTACCTGCGAAATCGCCGCCTTCGTCTGCCATCTTGCCAGCGGTCATTTTCGCCCGCTGCTCCTTATCGGCGTGATAAGGTTCTTGGAGATCCTGACCATACATATCTTTAAGTCCATCCGTCACGGATCCCGGCGTGCACTTAAGATTGTTGTCCTTGCAATACGCATGGGTATAGACAAAATCGAGAATGCGAGCAGCCCGGTATTTCTTATCGCTTACAGACGGCCCGTCGATTGTTATCTTTTGATCTGGATCGACATATGTAAATTTATCAATTTCCACGTTCTGAAGCTTATTACCATACGTTCCGTCCCCGTACGTATATACGTAAGGCGTGTCGGCAATCGGGCGGACCCCGGTCACCTCTGACCCGATCTGCGTGTTGAGCTGGTCCGAGCCCGTGTCGAATACGTATCGCTGCGCGTTGCCATTGTTGATCTTGGCCCAGATGCCCAGGCGGTCATGGCCTTCCCCGACATACTCCAGCGGGATCGAAATCGGGTCGTCGGCCAACGCTTCTCCAGTTGGAAATGCTACCAGACCCACCCCGAGAGACACAGCCGGCAGGAATACCGTCGTCATCGCGGTGGTTGCCGCCAGAAAGTTCTTTGTCCCGAAACAAGCCTGCATACCTGGTCCTCGAAAAAGTCTCGCAAACTGATTGATCATTGGAACGGCCTCCTGAATTGTTTAACGAGACCCTTTATGGCGGCCCTGGCTGACAACAGCCTGAAAGCTGCAAGCGGCATGCGAAAATGGGGCGATCCTGAATGACGACAGATGCTGTCAACATGGAAGAGGCTCGGCCTGAAAGCTGAGCACGCTTTATGCTCAGGCTGCTGACAAGGCCAAAGCAGCGTAAGTGCGGAGTGAAATCCAAGGTCCACATGGGTCGTCGCGCTTCCCGTGCGCCTGGGAAGGCGCCGGCCCGGCCAAGCTTTCCCAGATCGTCCGGATGGCGCACAAGATACCGGTTCAGGTCGATCGAGATGGAGGCCGAGGCGTATGCCAAGGCGGTCGACTGCCTGACGAAAGATCAGAATGCGTCGCTGGCGCTCTACGATTTCCGCCGGCAGCGAGCTCAGCTCCTGCCGGGCATCCGTGTTTACTGGCGACGAGACACAAGATGTGCCCAAATTGCCACCAGACCGTCACCTGCGATGAGTTTCGGCAACTGATTTTGTCCTTTCAATCGTCGCCACTTCCTGGCCGCGGCCAACATGGGCCACTCGAAGGCAGCAGACTGGCGGCTATATGGACGGGCTGTGAGCCCGCACCGGAGACATTGGCGAAATCTACGATCTCTATAGCAACGTCAAGGAGAAGCGCGAGGTGTTGCAGATGTGGTCAAATCA
>NZ_RZTC01000074.1:0-34703 GCF_004023165.1 Mesorhizobium sp. M7A.F.Ca.MR.176.00.0.0
TTTACGGACACCGAACAAAGTGGCGGCTGACAAGAAAAAGCCCGCCGAGAGGCGGGCCTTGGACCGGTTAAAGGAGCACGGCGCGCCTGGTTGTCCGATCCACGTCCTGCTGGACGCGCTGGGATCAAGCGGCGCTGCGCGTTTCCGAGATGATGTCCACGATGCCATTGACCACGGACTCGACCAGTTGCGGGTCGTCGCCTTCGGCCATCACGCGGATCAGCGGCTCTGTCCCTGATGGCCGGATAACCAGCCGTCCGGTCTTGCCGAGGCGGTTGCGGGCGTCTTCGATGGCGGCCTTGACCGGCGCCTCCTCAAGCGGCTTGCCGCCGGAAATGTGGACGTTCTTCAGGAGTTGCGGCACGGGTTCGAATTTCTTCGACAGTTCGCTGACCGGCCGCCCCTGCCGCTTGATGCAGGCGAGCACCTGCAGCGCCGAGACCAGGCCGTCGCCGGTCGTCGAAAAGTCGGACAGCACGATATGACCCGACTGTTCGCCGCCGACATTCAAGCCATGCGCACGCATGTGCTCGACGACATAGCGGTCGCCGACCTTGGTGCGGTGCAATTGCAGCTTCATGTCGCCGAGGAAGCGTTCGAGGCCCAGATTGGACATCACGGTTGAGACGACACCACCGCCGGCAAGCCGCCCGCTCTGGTGCCAGGATTCGGCGATCAGCGCCATGATCTGGTCACCATCGACGATCGCGCCGTTTTCATCGACGATAACGACACGATCGGCGTCGCCGTCGAGCGCGATGCCGATGTCGGCGCGCACTTCGTGCACCTTCCTTTGCAGGCCGGCCGGATGGGTCGAGCCGCATTCCTTGTTGATGTTGAAGCCGTTGGGCTCGACATTGATGGCGACGACTTCGGCGCCCAGTTCCCACAGCGCCTCGGGCGCCACCTTGTAGGCCGCGCCATTGGCGCAATCGACGACGATCCTCAAGCCAGCGAGCGACATAGAGCGCGGCAAGGTGCGCTTGGCGAATTCGATGTAGCGGTCATGCACCCCGTCGACGCGCTTGGCGCGGCCAAGCCCGTCGGAATCGGCGAGCGCCAGTTCGATATCCTTGTCGAGCATGCTCTCGATGCGCTCCTCGATTTCGTCGGAGAGCTTGTAGCCGTCGGGTCCGAACAGCTTGATGCCGTTGTCGTAATAGGGGTTGTGCGAGGCCGAGATCATGACGCCGATATCGGCGCGCAGCGAACGCACCAGCATGGCGACAGCCGGCGTCGGGATCGGGCCGAGCAGGAACACGTCCATGCCGGCGGCACAAAGACCGGCGACCATGGCATTCTCGATCATATAGCCGGAAAGCCTGGTGTCCTTGCCGAGCACGACACGATGTCGATGGCTGCCGCGCTGGAAGGAAAGGCCGGCGGCCATGCCGACCCGCATAGCGATTTCAGCCGTCATCGGAAACTTGTTGGCGCGTCCGCGAATGCCGTCCGTGCCGAAATAATTCCCTGCCATGCTAGTCAGCTTCCTCGACGTTTCTTCCCCGGCACGTCATGCCACAATTGGCCAGGGCGCTATGATCACATTGTGTGATTATACGTTACCAATCCTTAGAAAACCATTGTTGTGCACTGCACACACGTGGCCGCAACCTGACATGCCCAGACTGCCATGTTGCAATATACAAGTCATGCGAGCCTTTCAGCGCGGATGCACCAGGAAAATCTTGCTCTGAACCAGACAACGGACAACGATTTCATCACCTTATCGGGAGAAACCGGTTTTCGGCGATATATACGCCACTTAGCATCTGGCGCAACCGCCCGTTGAGCGATATTGATTTGCAGGGACGTATCATGGGCTGCTGCAACGGAGAAACGCTATGCTCATCCACCGACTTGCCACTTTGACCGGCCTCGCCGTCGCGACCTTGTTCCTGGCCGCGCCAGCCAACGCACTGACGATGGCCGAGTGCAGCACGAAATACAACGCCGCCAAGGATGCGGGGACACTCGCCGGCGCGACCTGGAACCAGTTCCGCAAGGCTCAGTGCGGCACCGACGCCGCCGCGACGACCGACGCCAAGCCGGCCGATACCAAGAAGGCTGCCGAGACGAAGCCGGCCACGGCGGCCAAGGCTGCCGCCGCTGCGGACGACAGCACGGCCAAGGGCCTGACGGCGAAGGAATGCAGCACCAAATACCAGGCGGCGAAGGCTGCCGGCACGCTGAACGGCATGAAGTGGAACGACTTCCGCAAGTCCGAATGCGCCGCCGGTGCATCCGCCGCTGCCGCCGCCAAGCCGGCAACCACCAAGGCTGCCGCGGCCCCCGCCGACGGCAAGGGTCTGAGCATGGCCGAATGCAGCACCAAGTATCAGGCCGCCAAGACGGCCAACACGCTGAAGGGCATGAAGTGGAACGACTTCCGCAAGACCGAATGCGGCGCCGGCGCATCGGATGACGACACGGTGCCGGCCGCCGACGAGGCCAGCTACACCAAGGAGCCGGCGAAGCCGACGACGGCTGCGCCCAAGGGCGTCAAGTTCCCGTCCGCGATCTCGGCGAAATATGCCAGCGAGACCCCCGGAAAGGGCCGCATGCACACCTGCCTCGACCAGTACTATGTCCTCAAGGACGCCAACGCGCTCGGCGGCCTGAAGTGGATCCAGAAGGGCGGCGGCTTCTACAGCCTGTGCAACGCCAAGCTGAAGAGCTGATCGCTTAGCCATAGTCTCCAAACAAAGGCCCGCGCATCGCAAGATGCGCGGGCCTTTGTTGTTGCGCGAAGACGCACACTGCCTTGCTCGCATCTGCATATCGCCGGGCTGCCGGCATCATCAATTCGCCTGCACTGCCCACCGCCAAGCTCATCCGTAAAGATTCTGGTTGAACATATAAAGAACAAACCATATACAAAAAGGCGTCAAACTTATTATCAACCAGGAGGGTCTTATGCACAGTTTGAGATTGGCGGTATTGGCTGCGACCGCGTTTATCGTTTGGAGCGTCGCCCCCGCAAGCGCACTGACGATGAAGGAATGCGGCGAGACCTATCGAACAGCCAAGGAAGGCGGCACTCTGAACGGCATGGACTGGACGGCTTTTCGCAAGGAGAAGTGCGCGACACCAGCAGCGGACAGTGTCAGCGAGGATACGGTCAAAACCGAGCCGCAGACGAAAAAGGAAACCAGCGCGGCGGTCGCCCCCACTGTAGTGCCCGCGGGCGTGACATTCCCGACCACGCTGGCCGCCGAGTTCAAGACCGAAAAGCCCGCGAAGGCGCGCATGAAGACCTGTCTGCAGGGCTACCATGGCAACAAGGACGCGGGCACGTTGAACGGCCTTCGCTGGATCCAGAAGGGCGGCGGTTATTACAGCCTGTGCAATGCCAAGCTGAAGAGCTGAGCGACAAGACATCTGAAGAAGAGAAGGCCTGCGAACCGCAGGGTTCGCGGGCCTTTTTGTTGCCTTCGAGGGCACGCCAGCGGCGACGTTGCCAATCTCCCCCCTTGCGGGGAGATTAGCTATCACCTTGGCTTTCGCCAATCGTCACCGTCGCAGATGCGAGGTCGCGGACAACTCCTCCCCAACGCCAAAAACAAAAAACGCCGCGGAGCAAGCCGCGGCGTTCGATGAAGTGGTCAAGCTCAGCTCGATGGCTGCGGTTCCATGCCGCCTTCGGGCTCAGGACCCTTCTTTCGCCGGCCGCCGGACTTCGGCACGGCCGAGCCACGGCTGGGCGGCGTGTCGTCGCCAAGGTCGCGCGCAGGCTTGTGGCCGGCGATCAACTGCTTGATCTCCTCGCCGGATAGCGTCTCGTATTCCAGCAGGCCCTGCGCCAGCGCGATCCATTCCTTCTTCTTCTTGGTCAGGATGGTCTTCGCCGACGAATAGGCCTCGTCGATCAGGCGGCGCACTTCGGCGTCGATGATCTGCGCCGTTTCTTCCGAGACGTTCTGCGTGCGCGCCACCGAATGGCCGAGGAACACTTCTTCCTGGTTGTCGCCATAGGCGACATGGCCGAGCTTGTCGGAAAAGCCCCAGCGCGTGACCATGGCGCGGGCCAGCTTGGTCGCCTGCTCGATATCCGAAGAGGCTCCGGAGGTGATGTTCTCCTTGCCGAACTTGAACTCCTCGGCGACGCGGCCGCCCATCATGATGGCGAGACGCGAGATCATGTATTTGTAGCTCATCGAATAGCGGTCGCCTTCGGGCAACTGCATGACCATGCCGAGCGCGCGACCGCGTGGAATGATCGTGGCCTTGTGCAGCGGATCGGCCGATGGCACGTTGAGCGCGAGAATGGCGTGGCCGGCCTCATGGTAGGCGGTCAGCTCCTTCTCGGCCTGGGTCATAGCCGACGAGCGGCGCTCGGCGCCCATCATGATTTTGTCCTTGGCGTCCTCGAATTCGGCCATGGTGACGAGGCGCTTGTTGCGCCGTGCCGCCATCAGCGCGGATTCGTTGACGAGGTTCATCAGATCGGCGCCGGAAAAGCCCGGCGTACCGCGCGCGATCACCTTGAGGTCGACATTGGGCGCCAGCGGCACGTTGCGCACATGCACCTTGAGGATCTTCTCGCGGCCGACGATGTCAGGGTTCGGCACCACGACCTGGCGGTCGAAGCGGCCTGGCCTGAGCAGGGCGGGGTCAAGCACGTCGGGCCGGTTGGTGGCGGCGATCAGGATGATGCTTTCATTGGATTCGAAGCCGTCCATCTCGACCAGCAGCTGGTTCAGCGTCTGCTCGCGTTCGTCGTTGCCACCGCCGAGGCCGGCGCCGCGATGACGGCCGACAGCGTCGATTTCGTCGATGAAGATGATGCAGGGTGCGTTCTTCTTGGCCTGGTCGAACATATCGCGGACGCGGCTTGCACCAACGCCTACGAACATCTCGACGAAGTCAGAACCGGAAATGGTGAAGAACGGCACATTGGCTTCGCCGGCAACCGAGCGGGCGAGCAGCGTCTTGCCGGTTCCCGGAGGGCCGACGAGCAGCACGCCGCGCGGAATCTTGCCGCCGAGCCGCTGGAATTTCTGCGGATCGCGCAGGAACTCGACGATCTCTTCCAGATCTTCCTTGGCTTCGTCGACGCCGGCAACATCCTGGAAGGTGACGCGGCCATGCGCTTCGGTGAGCAGCTTGGCCTTCGACTTGCCAAAGCCCATCGCGCGGCCGGAGCCGGACTGCATCTGGCGCATGAAGAATATCCAGACGCCGAGTATGAGGATCATCGGCAGCCAAGAGATCAGATAGCCGAACAGCGAATTGGAACCGTCTGTTTCAGGCCGCGCATTGATGGTGACGTTCTTGTCCTGCAGCCGCGAGACCAGCGAAGGATCGCCGGGCGAATAGGTCTGGAAGCCGCTGGCATTGTCGGTGTAGGTGCCGCTGATGCGGGCGCCCGCGATGGTTACCGTCTTGACCCGGCCCGCCGCGACATCCTGCAGGAACTGCGAATAAGGCACATCGCTGGAAGCCCCTCGCGTCTGCGGCGTCTGGAACAGATTGAACAGGGCTATGAGCAGGACCGCTATGATCGCCCAGAGCGCGAGGTTGCGATAGTTCGGATTCATCAATTGTCCCGTTGGCGTCCGCGGGGCGGACACGCGTCATGAGAGGAAACTTGCGCCTAACATAGGGAGAGCACCTCCCCTTGCCAAGCATAACAGCACGTCTGGGTTAAGCTTTCGCGCAACCATCAGCCGGCACTATGGCCGCTGAAAGGCAAGGGCGGGACCGGGGCCGCGCCAATCAGCCCGGCGACGGCCTGCGCCGGCGCCAGGTCGAAGGAAGGCAGGAAGCGGGCAAAGGGGGTAACGACCGGCCGCACTTCCATCATCGCAGACTTCAGTCCATATCCAGGCAAACCAAGGCATTCCCCGGCGTGCCACAACGCCGGTTCGGCCGCGAGCGCGGCGCGCATGAGGCTCGGCGGGGCTTTTCCTTGGCCCGTCGCCAGCCGCTTCGCCGCTGCCGTGCCTAGCGGGGCAATCAACAATGCGCTGCTGCTGTCGTTCAATGTGATGCGCCGGCGGCCATCCCACAGGGTGCTGCCAGTAAGGGTTGCGGCGGCGGGCAGGCCGCGCGCCTCGCGGCGCAGGAAGATGCCGGAGCGCCGGGAATCGACAACCGTCCGCGACAATGTGGCGCAAAGAAATCCAGCCCTCAGCCGACCGAACAGAGCCTCGCTGCGGGCCTGATCCGGTAGGAAGGCAATTCCGCCGGTCATGGCCAGCAGGATACGCAACGCATAGACGGCCGCTCGCTCGTCGCCTGTGTTCAGCAAGAGCGGATCAAGACGAATGAGCCCGCAGGACAGCCTGGTCGCGAAATCGCCGATCAAACTTGCGGCGGCGAGGCCGAGTTGACTGCGCGCGCGGCCCTCATGCGCGGCCAGCGCCAGTGCATCGTCGATGCGCTGCGCACCGTTGCTGTCGGCAAGGGCGGCCCGCACACGCGGCCGCTCGAAGGCCGCGTCGATATTGGTGGGGTCGTCGGCCCAGCCGACATTCTCACGCCGCAGGACGTCGCGCAGCGCCTCGCGCCGCAACCCGAGAAGCGGCCGAACGATCCACTCGCGCCAGTCATACAAGGTGGCCGGCGCCATGCCGGCAAGTCCCCGGCCTGCCATTTCGGCATGGCCTTGGCCCCCGTCCCGCGCCAATCCTTCTTCGCGCGCTTGCCGCATCAGCACCGTCTCTGCCTGGTCATCGGCGGTATGGCCGGTGAGGATCAGGCCGATGCCTTCAGCTTGTGCCGCCTCGGCCAGCAGCCGGTAGCGCACCTCGCGAGCAGCCGCGGGCAGGCCGGTCGATGGCTTGGGGCCCGACCATGTCAGGATGCGGTGTGAAATTCCGAATCTGGCGCACAGCTTCGCCACTGTTTGCGCTTCCGCAGCCGAACCGGACCGCAAACCGTGGTCGATCGTTACCGCCAGCAGCCTGGTTGCCGGCGCCTTACGGTCGAGATGGTGTCTGAGAAGAAGGAGCAGGGCGGTCGAGTCGCTGCCGCCGGACACGGCCGCAACAGCGCCGCTGGTAAAATCGATATGCGAAAAAGGGTTAGTCGAAAGGTCCGGCTCGGTGTCGAGCATAATGCATGTCGCCCAAAAGTGATCCCGGTTTCAGGACAACGACATGTAGGACAAGGATCAGCAGGCAGCCAGAGCCTTCTCCTGCTTGACGCGTTCCTTGAGCGCACTGGAAATATCAGGGTAACGCTTGCCGACCTCGCTGAAGGTGGCACAGGCAACGTCATGCTGCTTGAGGCCGACCAGCGACACGCCGAGCTTCAGCAACATGTCGGGAGCTTTCTTGGCCTTGGGGTAGTCCTTGCTGGCGGCAAGGAACGTCTCGGCCGCGTCGCGGTATTTCTGCTGGCCGAGCAATGACTCGCCCAGCCAGTAATGCGCGTCCGCCGCCTTCGCATCCCTTGGGAAGCGGGCGATGTGGTCGCGAAAACCCTGCTCGGCGGTGCCGTAGTCGCCCGAGAGGATGAACTGGTAGGAGTTGCGGTAAAGCTCTTCCGGGTTGTTGGTGGCGGGCAACGCCGCGACCACCGTATCGGATTTTCCGGCCTTGGGCGCCGCCCCGGCGACTGGCGCGGTGTCCTGCGCCGGCGCGGTCGATTGCGTGTTGCCGCCGGCATCGATCACATTGCCGTTCTTGTCGACGGTGATGGTGCCGAAATTCTTTTCCGGCGCTCCCGTACCGGGAATAACCTTTCCGGGGTTGCCGTCGGGAGATTCGACGATGACATCCTCGACCGTCTTGCCGCCTGCCGACTGATCGTTGGCGGGCGCGGCGCCGGCATCGGCCGGCGCCCGTATCGCCGGGGCCGCCGCCACATCGTTGTCGGTGCCGGTGGTGGCGTCCGATTTCTTCTGCGCCGGCGGCTGCCCGCCTTGCGTGCCGCCGCCTTCCAGCTGCTGGAAGCGGAATTCATTGTCTTCCTGCTGCTTGCGGATCTGCTCCTGCATCTGCAGGACCTGGAAATTGAGTTCCTCGATCTTGCCGTTCATCTGCCGCAGCTGCTCTTCCAGGCTGGTGACAGCGGCAGGATCGGATTGCACCAGCTGAACCTGGTCCGGTTTCTTCTTTTGACCGAAAAGGTTGGGCAATTCGACACTGGGAAGATGGAAGGTAAAGCCGCTGTCGGTTGATTGCCCCGTGCCGCTCGCCCCGGTGCCGCTGGCCAGGGCGGTGACGCCTGATAGGAGCAGCAGCGCAAGCGTGCCGCTCAGAACCGATCTCAAATGCATGTGCCTCTCGCAGTGATTTCGTTAGCTTGTTCGCGCCTTCCAATCAGCATGGGACCAGCCAAGCGCCCTCGGCTAATAGCAGGAGCCGAGACTTCGGCCAAATTTTGTTTCGGGCATCCGGATGTGAAAAAGGCGGCCCCCAAGGCCGCCTTTCGCACAGGTATGTTGCATTTTTACCGCTAGACGGCCGCCGTTCTTGACGCGCCGGTCGGCTGCGTGATGCTTCAGGAGCCAGCGCCGCTAAGCGTGGTGACCGCGCGGCGGTTCTGCGACCAGCAGGAGATGTCGTCGCAAACCGCGACCGGACGTTCCTTGCCGTAGGAAATGGTCTTGAGACGGCTGGCCGAGACGCCCTTGGCGACAAGGAAGTCACGGGTGGCGGCGGCGCGGCGGGCGCCGAGCGCCAGATTGTATTCACGTGTGCCGCGTTCGTCGGCATGACCTTCGACGACGATGGCATACTGCTTGTACTGGTTCAGCCACTGCGCCTGGCGCGAGAGCGTCGTCTGAGCGTCGGCACGGATCGAGGTCGAGTCCGTATCGAAGAAGATGCGGTCGCCAATGTTGACGGTGAAGTCCTGCGCCGAACCGGGTGTTGCGGCGCCGGCGCCGTTAAGGCCAAGATCGGCCGCGTTGTTCGGCGTCTTCTTCGAGGCGCAACCTGCGATGGCGAGCATCGCCACCAGCGCGATCATGACCGGGTTTCTGGTAAGTGCTGCAATACGGCCCATGCCGCCTCTCCTTCGTATTTCGAGTGATCTAATTTGAGTGATTTCGTTGATCACCCAGTAACCACGTTTGGGTTAACCGGCATTCAAGAAACACGGTTAAATTTTGGTTTAAGCTGCCCGTCCGCAGCCGTTTTGGCCTGAAGCCACATTTCACGCGGACCCTAGGCGTAAATACGGCCAAAACGCGACAAAGAGATGGAAATGAGGAATTGAAGAGTTGGGGAATTGAGGAACTGAAGAGAGAATTCACTTCAGCTTTTCTCTCAGATTGATCAGCATGCCGTAGATATGGGCATAGGATCGCAGCCAATCGTCGTGTTGTGCCTGGCTGATGTATCCAAGGTCGAACGCATAGGAAATCCACGTCTCCACCTCGCTGCATGACCCCATTGCCATCGAAATGAACCGCGCGAATTCGGGTTTGGAGTGAGTCTGCTTGGCAAATCCTTCAGCCAAATTGGCGCAGATTCCTTTGCTGGAGCGACGCAACTGATCAGCCAGTGCGTATTGCTCCATTTTCGGGAAAGCGAGCGTAGCTTTATGGACGTCAAGAGAAACCACATAAGCGCGCTTATATACCTCTAGATCCTTCGCGCGATTAATGTAGCCGCCCGCCTTCTCCATTCTTCAGTTCTTCAATTCCCCAGTTCCTCAATTCCTCTATTCAAGCAGCGGCGACCAGGCCGGGTCCGAAGCGAAGTTCGCCGTCGGGATCGATTGCTCGTTGCGTCCGGTCAGATCGACCGAAACCAGTTTGGGCCCACCGGCGGAATCGCGGAAGAACATCAGCACGCGGCCGTTCGGCGCCCAGGTCGGCCCCTCCTGCTGGAAGCCGGAGGACAGGATGCGCTCGCCCGAGCCGTCGGTCTTCATGACGCCGATCTGGAATTCGCCGCCGGTCTGCTTGGTGAAGGCTATGAGGTCGCCGCGCGGCGACCATACCGGTGTCGAATAGACGCCGTCGCCAAAGGAGATGCGGGTCTGGCCCGAGCCGTCGGCGCCCATCACGTAGATCTGCGCGCGGCCGCCACGGTCGGAGGTGAACACCACCTTGCTGCCGTCGGGCGAATAGGACGGCGAGGTGTCGATGGCGGTCGAGTTGGTCAGCCTCGTCGTCGAGCGGCTGCGCAGGTCCATGGCGAAGATGTTGGAATTGCCGTCGTCGCGCAGCAGGCTCATGATGACTTTCTGGCCGTCGGGCGAAAAGCGCGGCGCAAAGGTCATGCCCGGGAAATTGCCGACCAGTTCGCGCTGGCCGGTCTCGATCTGCAGCAGATAGACCCGCGGCTGGCCGCTTTCATACGACATATAGGTGATTTCCTGCCGGTTCGGCGAGAAACGCGGCGTCAGCACGATCGACCTGCCGTCCGAGAGATAGCGCACATTGGCGCCGTCCTGGTCCATGATCGCGAGGCGCTTCTTGCGCGCATTCTTGGCGCCGGATTCGTCGATGAAGACGACGCGGGTGTCGAAATAGCCTTTTTCGCCGGTCAGCCGCTCATAGATGGCGTCGGCGATGATGTGGGCGACACGCCGCTGATTGGCGTCGTTGGCGAAGAACTGCTCGCCGGCCATCTGCTGGCCGGCAAAGGTATCCCACAACCGGTACTGGGCGCGGATGCGGCCGTCGGCTTCCTTGCTGACGCTGCCGGTGACCAGCGCCTGCGCGTTGATCACCTTCCAGTCGTCGAAGCGCGGTGCTGCATCGGGGTTGGTGATCTTCTCGATAAAGGCGCTCTTGTCGATCGGAGCGAACAGACCCGAACGCTTCAAATCGGCGGTGACGATCTGCGAAATCTGCGCCCCAAGCGCGTCGCCGCCCTGGAAATCCGTGATGGCGATCGGCAGCGGCTCGACATTGCCCTTGTTGACGTTGAGCTCGACCAGCGCCAGCGCCGGCAACGTGCTGGCAGCGGTCATGCCCATCGCCATTGCTGCGACCATCAGGAGCGGCTTGAGGATTGATTTCATGTCTTCTCGCTTCTCGTACTGATTTCCGGATACGCGGGCCGCCTCAGAGGCCCAGCATCTCCCTTGGATCGAAGGTGACGCGGACGTCGGCCCAGATGTCCTGCTTGCCGGCGGGAACCTGCAGGCCGGTGACATCGCATTTTTGCACCGCACGAACGGCACTTTCGTCGAACTGGCGGTTTCCGCTCGACGTTTCGACCGCCGGGCGTCCATCCAGCTTGCCGGAGGCATCCAGGTTGAACCGCACCACGACGACGAAGTTCTCGGAACCTTCAAGGCCCGCGGGAAGGGTCCAGCAGCCGCCAAGCTGGCTTTCCAGGGCACCCATTTCGGACCTGGAAAGCTTCTGGCCCTGATCCTTGTCGCCGCCGAGCGACGCCTGCTGGGTCGAGCGCTTGGCGCCGCCGCCGGATGGTTTCTGCTTGTCTAGGAGCGCCGAAATCTCGTCGGCGTTGAATTGCTTGTCGTCGGACTTCGGCTTCGACGACGCTTCCTTGACCGGCTTGTCGGCGTTCTTGCGTTCCGGCGCCTTGGCGCTTTCGGCCTGCGCCGGCTGCGGCTTCGGCCGCGCTTCCGGCGCGGGAGCGGAATCCGGCAGCTGCGTCGCCTCGGCGGGCGGCTCCTGCGCTATGGCTTCAGCGACGGCGTCGGGCGTCGGATCGATGGCTGCGGTCTTGTCCTGCGGTGGCGGGGTTGGCGCCGGCTTGGCCGGTGTCGGCTTGGGGTCGGCCTGCTTGACCGGCTCGGGCTTAACCTCTTCCTTGGGCGTCGGCGCCGGCGCCACTTCCGTTGCCGGGGTGGGCTTAGGCTTTTCCTGCGGCTTCGGCACGTCCTCGGGCTTCGGCTTTTCGATCGGGGTCGGCGCGGGCGGCGGAGCCGAGGTCATGTCGACGGGCTTCGGCTTGGCTTCCGGCGTTATCGGCTTGTCGGTGTCGACGCTGTTCTCGCCGACCTTCTGCGCGTCCGGAACGATGTCCGGGCGCTGCGTCGGCACGGGTGCCGGTTTTTCATGCATCACGGCCTTCTTGTCGCCCTGCAACGTCTGCGCAATGGCTTCCATGGGCACGATATCGACCGCGACCGACTCGACGTCGGACGACGGAAGTGCCGCCGGCGCCGTCAGCGTGAACAGGCCGAAGGTCAGCGCCGCCGTATGCAAGATCACCGATGTGGTGAGGCCGGTCTTCATCGCGCGTCTATTGGTCCTGTTCCTGCAGTGAAACCAGGCCGATGTTCTTGTAGCCAGCGGCCGAAATGCGGGCCATCACCTTCATCGCCGTACCATAGTCGGTGGACTTGTCGCCGCGGATGAAGATGCGCTCCTCATAGCCGGTCTTCGAGATTGCCTGCAGCTTGGCCACCAGCTCCTCGATCGGGATCTCGGTTTCCTGCAGATAGATCTGGCCGGCGGCGTTGATCGAGACGGTGATCGGCTGCGTGTCGGCATTCATCGCCTTGGCCTGCGTATCCGGCAGGTCGATCGGCACGCCGACCGTCAGCATCGGTGCGGCGACCATGAAGATGATCAGCAGCACCAGCATCACGTCGACCATCGGCGTGACGTTGATCTCGGACATCAGTGCATGGTGACGGCCGCGCCGCCTGTGGCCGCGCCCGCCGCGCCCTCCCATGCCCATCGACATACCCATCTGCTACTCCTCAGGCCTTGGGGGCCACTTTTTCATCGATTTGGCGCGAGAGTATGGCGGAGAACTCGTCGGAGAACCCTTCCATGCGCACGGCTATCTTGCTCGCATCGGACGACAGCTTGTTGTAGGCGATGACGGCCGGAATGGCGGCGAGCAGGCCGATGGCCGTCGCCAGCAGCGCTTCGGCGATGCCCGGCGCAACCACGGCGAGACTGGTGTTCTTGGAGCCGGCGATCGCCTGAAACGACGTCATGATGCCGATGACGGTGCCGAACAGGCCGATGAAGGGTGCCGCCGAGCCGGTGGTGGCAAGGAAACCGAGGCGCCCTTCCAGCTTTTCCATCTCGCGGGTCAGCGCCAGGTCCATCGCCTTGTCGATGCGGGTCTGCAGGCCGAGCGGCGACTTGGCGCCCTTCTCGAAACTCTTCTTCCACTCGCGCATGGCGGCGACGAAAATGGCGCCCATGCCGGTGGTCTTGCGGTCGGCGAGCGTGCGGTAGAGCTCCTCCAGCGACTGCCCCGACCAGAAAACCTGCTCGAACCGGTTGAGCGCCAGCCGCATGCGGGCATAGGAAACCAGCTTGTCGACGATGATCGCCCAGGTCCAGACCGAGGCGCAGAGCAGGCCGATCATGACCAGCTTGACCACCCAGCTGGCCGAAACGAACAGCGACCAAACCGATAATTGCGCGCCCGGGTCGGCGAGTGCGATATTTTCCATCGTTACGTCCTTAAGATTTTCCGGGCGAAGCTGGCGGCTGGCCCCTGGCATCCCTTGTGGTCGGTTCGCACGAAGCTACCGGAACAACCCCAAACTGTGCCGTTATCGGCCTTTTCGGGGCAAATATTGGTGAAAGGAAGGCGTTCGATAACGCCAATCTTCACCAATCTCTTCATGAACCGTTATGGTTAAGGATGGGTTAGTATATAAGGCGCGGCGCATTGCCACGCCCAGTGGCAAGGCCATCAATTCAATGGCTGCGCCTAGGGTGCGCTGAGATTCAGGTCAGGCCGAGCCGAAAACGGTAGATTCCGAGAACCGGAGCGGAGCGTACTTTTCGTACGTGAGCACAGTTCTACCGCGATGCGGTAGAACGGGGAAGCGCAGGAAGCTGCTGTTTGCAGGCCGGCATCACCTGAATATCAGCGCACCCTCGGCATGAATGCCGCCACCCATTCTCTGGGAAAACGCCTTGGGCGGCCATTCTCACCGATGATCGCCGCCTCGACCTTGGCCTCGACCAGCAGTTCGTCGCCACGCTTGAGCTGTTGCGCCATGAAGATGCGCGCGCCGGAAATCTCCTCGGTGCGGGTGTCGACCGTCAGGATGTCATCGATGCGGGCGGGGCCGCGAAAGTCGATCTCCATGCGGCGCACCACCCAGACTATTCTTTCGCCATGCTTGCCATCGGCAAGCTCTGTGTGGTGCACGCCGGTCAGCCGGAGATAGTCGGAGCGACCGCGTTCGAAGAATTCGAGATAGCGCGCATGGTAGACGACGCCGGAGAAATCGGTGTCGGCATAATAGACCCGCGCCATCAGCCGGTGGCCGAACGCGGTCAGCGCGCCCGAAATGCCGGCCAGCAGCGTTGCCGATTCACCATGATCGCCCATTGCGCTTCCTTTTTCAGCCCCGGCGAGGCACCTGTTTCCCGCGGAACATAACATCGGATGGCACTGTTGACGGCGATGATCAAGAGTTTGACGGCGGCGCTGTTCGTGCTGGTGGCTTTGGCGCTGCCTGGCCAGACCGCGACATTCTCGATGAAGCGCGGCCTCAACCTCGACCAATGGGTCACATGGCCCGGCGAAGACCAGTGGGGCGACGCCAAAGCCATCCTGCCCTATCCGGAATGGCGCAAATTCCTTGGGGAGAACGACCTCAAGGCGCTGAAGGATGCCGGCCTCGATTTCCTGCGCATGCCGGTCGACCCTTCGCCTTTCCTGTCCGACCAGACCGTGGCCTTGCATGACGACCTCTATGCCAGCGTGCTGGACTCCGTGCGCATGATCAACCGCGCCGGGCTGAAGGTGGTCGTCGACATGCACCTGATCCCGGCCGGCGGCAGCCGCAAGATCGGCATGGCGCAAGTGATGGACGATCCGCGGACCTTCGACGCCTATGTCGAGATGGTCCGCAAGATGGCCCGCACGCTGGCCGGCGAAGATCCCACCCAGGTTGCCTTCGAGCCGATGAACGAACCGATCGTCGACTGCGACAGCGACGGCACCAGCCTGTGGCCGGACCGCCAGCGCAAACTGTTCGCCGCGGCGCGATCCTCGGCGACGAAACTGACACTAGTGCTGACCGGCGCCTGCTACTCCGCCGCGAGCTCGCTGGAGAAGATCGACCCGAAGGCGATCCCTGACGGCAATGTCATCTGGACCTTCCATTCCTACGATCCGTTCCTGCTCACCCATCAGGGCGCGACCTGGGCCGGCGACTTCATCCCCTATGTGACCGGCCTGCCTTACCCGCTGAGCGCGGTGCCCAAGGCACAGCTCGACGTGACGCTCGACACCATCCGCGCCAGGATCAAGGCCGAGGCGCCGTGGACACGGCAGAGCGGCCTGCTTGCCTATCTCGACGAACAGGTCGCCAGCATGGACAGCCTCGACAAGCTGCTCGGCCTGATGGATGCGCCGTTCAAAAAGGTCGAGGCATGGGCGAAGGCCAACGGCGTCAAGCCTGAAAACATCACGCTGGGCGAGTTCGGCATGATCCGACAGGAATATGGCAATTCCTATGTGATGCCCGCCGGGTACCGGGCCGCCTATGTCAGGGACATGATCGGGCGTGCCGAAGCACATGGCTTCTCATGGTCGGTGTGGAGCTATGGCGGTGCCTTCGGCATCGTCGACGCCTTCAATGGCGACAAGGCCGAGCCAGATGTGATGGACGTGATCCGCGGGCTGCATTGATCGCTCAGCCAAGATCGGTCGAGAAGATTCCGGGCGCATTCAAAAAACGTACCGACGCAATGCTGAGCCAATACCCGAGACGACGGGCGGCGCACTGGAAAATTACTCTTCCTGGAACAGGTTGATCTGCTGCTGCGCCAGATCCTTCGGCGCGTCGAGGCCGAGATGGCGCCAGGCATTGGCCGTCAGCATGCGGCCGCGCGGTGTGCGCTGGATGAAGCCCTGCTGGATCAGATAGGGCTCGATGATGTCCTCGATGGCGTCGCGCGGCTCTGACAGGCCGGCGGCGATCGTCTCGATGCCGACCGGCCCGCCGCCGAAATTGCGCGCGATCATGCTGAGATACCGCCGGTCGAGCGCGTCGAGGCCGAGCGCATCGACCTCCAGCCGGGTCAGCGCCTCGTCGGCGATCTTGCGGTCGACATGGCCGTCGCCGGCCACCGAGGCGAAATCGCGCACACGGCGTAAGAGCCGGCCGGCGATGCGTGGCGTGCCGCGCGCACGCCGCGCGATCTCCAGCGCACCGTCGTCGCCAAGCGGCATTTGCAGGATGCGGGCGCCGCGCCGCACGATCTGCTCCAGCTCCTCAACCGTGTAGAAATTGAGCCGTACCGGAATGCCGAAACGGTCGCGCAGCGGATTGGTCAGCAGGCCGAGCCGCGTGGTGGCAGCGACGAGCGTGAAGCGGGCAAGGTCGATCTTGACCGAACGCGCCGCCGGTCCCTCGCCGATGATCAGGTCGAGCTGGAAATCCTCCATCGCCGGATAGAGGATTTCCTCCACCGCCGGGCTCAGCCGGTGGATCTCGTCGATGAACAGCACGTCGCCTTCCTCGAGATTGGTCAGCAGGGCGGCAAGATCGCCCGCCTTGGCGATGACCGGACCCGAGGTCGAGCGGAAATTGACGCCGAGTTCGCGCGCCATGATCTGCGCCAGCGTCGTCTTGCCGAGACCGGGCGGCCCGACGAACAGCACATGGTCGAGCGCCTCGTTGCGGCCCTTGGCGGCCTCGATGAACACTTTGAGATTGGCCCGCACCGCCGCCTGGCCGACGAAATCGTCGAGCGTCTGCGGCCGCAAGGTCTGCTCGGCATCCTCGCCGCGTTTTTCCGGCGCAATCAGGCGGGGCGACAGGCTCATGACGCCTTCCTTGCACACGGCAAGGAGCTGAACAAGCGACGGTTCACCGCGCCAGTTCCTTCAGCCCGAAGCGGATCAGCTTTGGCGCATCGGCATCCTCGCCCGCCGTCTTCAGCGCCGCCGCCACAGCATTGGCGGCGGTGTCGCGCGAATAGCCGAGATTGACCAGCGCCGAGACCGCGTCGGTGATGGGCGCGGATGCCACGCCGTCGCCGAGTTCCTGTTTCAGGCCGATGGTGCCCGAGGCGGTTCCGGCATAGGCCGGCGCCTTGTTCTTCAACTCGGTGACGATGCGCTCGGCCACTTTCTTGCCGACGCCGGGCGCGCGCGAAACCATGGCGATATCGCGCAGCGCAATGGCGTTGGCGAGATCCGCCGGCGCCAGCGTCGACAGGATGGCCAGCGCCACCTTGGCGCCGACGCCCGGAACATTGTTCATCAGCAGCCGGAACCACTCGCGTTCCAGCACCGACTGGAAGCCGTAGAGGCGCAGCATGTCCTCGCGCACATAGGTCTCGATGAACAGCACCACCGCTTCGCCGGGCGAAGGCAGCGCCGCCAGCGTGCGCGCCGAGCAATAGGCGACGTAGCCGACGCCATGGATGTCCACGAGGCAATGGTCCTCGTCGACCTCGTCGAGCGTGCCCTTGAGCTTGCCGATCACGCCAGACCTTTCATGGAAGATGGGCTCTCATGGGTGCGTCTCAGGAGAGATGATGTCGAGGTCGGGAAAATAGCTGCGGTAGCGAGCAGCGTCGCGGGTCAAAAGACGATGTCCAGCGACGGTCGCGTGAGCGCCGATAAAGAAATCGGGCAAGGTTCTTTCCCTGACGCCACCGGCCCGGCGATAGCGGGAATGCGTAACGCCGGCAAGGAACGCCGCGTCCCAAGATACAAGTTCGCGATCCATCCCAAGCATGTCGACTGCTTTTCGAAGCGCCGTTTCCGTCGCAATCAGCGGCGCCAACTCGGACCAGACGATCGTGTTGACCACCAACGCGCCGTCGCGGCGGCAGGAGGCGATTGCCGATGCCGACCATCCTTTCATCGGTCCGGCTGGACCCCAAACATCGATCAGGACATTTGTGTCAATCAACGTCGAGATCTTCACGCGGCCCCCTCAACCACTCCATGTACTGATCGGTGGTCATGCCTCCCAGATCCAACGTCCCCTCCATCTGGTCGAGGACATCGCTGAACCTGCGCAATTTCTCTTCCTGGGAGAGGTTCTCGTTGACGGCAACCAGCCGAACACCCTCGTCGGTGGCCACGAACTCCACCTCGGAGCCCGGGGCGATGCCCAGACGGTCCCTTATCGGCTTGGGGATTGTGACTTGCCCCTTGGTGGTCACGCGCATGGTAATACCTCTGCGGTATTACTTATCCCTGCAGCGTGAACAAGTCAAGAACATAGCTAGCCGGCCAGCGCCATCCTGTAGGCCACGCTCTGCCGGTGATGCGCGTGGCAGATGGCGATGGCCAGTGCATCAGCGGCATGTTCGGTATCGAAGACGGCTTTCGGCAACAGCACCTTCACCATCATGTGGATCTGCTTCTTGTCGCCATGGCCGACGCCGATCACCGCCTTCTTCACCGCGTTGGGCGCATATTCTGCAACGACAAGCCCCGCACGCGCCGGCACCAGCATGGCGATGCCACGCGCCTGGCCGAGCTTCAGCGTTGCCACCGCGTCCTTGTTGACGAAGGTCTGTTCGACCGCCGCCTCGTGCGGCATCGCGCTGTGCAGGATTTCGGCGAGCCCGTCATGCAGCTGGCACAGCCGCGTTGCCAGCGCCGCCTTATCCTCGGACTTCACGGTCCCGGAAGCAATGAAGCGCAGCGAATTGCCGAGGCTTTCGACGATGCCCCAGCCGGTGCGTCGAAGCCCAGGATCGATACCGATGATGCGAATCGCTTCCGCCATTTGCCGACTTTACCTCCGGCCCACAGCGATGCCAGCGAAATGTGAACAAACCGGAAACAGAAGACAGACCGGGGTCTAACCCCGAGCGAAAGCCGTGTTGAGCAGGCTGATCTGGTCGGAAACTGGATTGAGGCGGCGAGCCATCGGTTGCATGTCGACCACGGCCCCGGAGCCATAGATCTCCTCGTCCATGCGGCGCACCAGTGCCTGGAGGCGCAGCGAGCGGGTGACGAGATCGAGGAAATCCTCGGGCAGCTCGGCCCAGCCGCCGGCTTCATCATGGGCGGAAGCGGTGTCGAGGCGCACCTTGGACTTTTCCGACGCGACCTGGTCGCGGGTCATCTCGCCGGAATTGGCGGCGCGCTGCAAAAGCAGCCAGGACGCAACCTGCATCAGCCTGGTGGTCAGCCTCATCGATTCGGCCGCATAGAGCGTGGCGCCCAGCCGCGACAGTTTCTTTGCCTCGGCCCGGCCCTTGCCGTCGAGATATTCGGCGGCCTGTTCGACCAGACCCATGCCTTCCTGGTAAAGCGGCTTGAAGGATTGCGAGAAAACCCGGCGCTCCGCCAGCTTGACGGTTTTCGCACTGCCCTTCGAAGGCTCGTTCATTGATACGCCCCTGCACTTGCAACCGGCCGATTCGGCTTCCTGCCGATACACCCGGAACCCTATCTGACTGAAGCTTGAAAATGCGCTTCGTCACCGGCGAAGGCAAGCACATGTTTAACAGAAGGTTAACGGCGAGCCACCATTGGGCGGCCCCGCTGAGATGCGGACAAAAAAGAGAAATGAAGACAAAAAAAGAGCCGCGGATAAGGCGGCTCTCAGGAGTTTAACAGGGAGGCGTCAAACAAAGTGGCTCCAACCACTCGGTAAGAATCCAGATCACTGGATGAACATAGTAAACACCTGTAAAGCTTAATGAAGCCTTAACGGCGCGGATGTTTTTTGGCCGAACGCCGCCATACTGTGCCGTAACAGGACAGCATTTCCGGCCTCAGGTCCAGCTCAGGCCGTCCTCCAGACGGCCGGCAGCGCGATGAAGGCGAACAGCAGCATGGCTGCGTAGAAGCCCATCGAAGAGGCCGCCACCAGTGGTTCGATCGCGGCATTGCCGGCAAGCAGGAAGTAGAGGCCGATCAGCAGGCCGATGCCGCTGATTGCAGTCAGCCAGAAATGAACGGTGGCGAGTGTCTTTTGCCCGATGGCAGGGAACAAATGGTAGAAGAAGGCGAAGACCGCCGACATCAGCCATCCGGCCACCATCGTGTGGGCGTGAGTCGGCATCTGGCCGTGATCCTGGCTGATCGACATGTGCAGGCCGAGCGCCATGCCGCACAGCGAATAGATGACGGCCAGTGTGAAGAAATTCCGTGCTACCCCTTGCATGTCTGTCCCCCGAATTGCCTTTTCCCGTTTGCGGGAATGGGTTGATCGTCAGACGACTTTTGTCGCCACCGGGCTCCCGGCGTCGGCGCATTAGCATCAGCGATGTTTCCGGACGATGTCGCGCCAACCCCTCCCGACGATTCGTACATTAGCAGGAAATCAGATAGCGCGTTCACTATCTCAGCCGCTTCTTCATTGCCTGAAACAGATCCGGTTTTTTCGCGACATCGTTCCGAAACAGGCGCCACGCTAAACGCCCGCTCCTCTGACGGCCGGCGCAAATCAGCGCCGCCGCAACCTGACCGGAACACTGCAGGAGCAACCCATGGACTGGTACACGATCGTCAAATTCCTCCACGTCACTACCGCCATTCTGTGGGTCGGAGGCGGCTTCGTGCTGTTCCTGCTGGGCATACTTGCCGAGCGGGCGGGCAACATAGAGGAAAAACTGCAGGCAATGCGCGCCAGCGGTCAGCTGGGCGGCAGGTTCTTCGCGCCGATGTCGATGCTGACGCTGATTTTTGGCCTCATCATGTGCTGGTTCTGGGTCGGCTTCTCCGACCTGTGGATCCTCATCGGCCTGGCCGGCTACGCCACGACCTTTTCGATCGGCATGTTCATCTTCAAACCGACCGGCGAGCGCATGGGCGCAATGATCGCCAGGGAGGGCGTCACACCAGAGGTTCTTGCCATCGGCCAGCGTATGATGAGCGCGGCGCGCTTCGACTATGCCGTGATGGTGGTCATCATTGCCGACATGGTGCTCAAGCCGACCGTGCATGACATCGGCATCCTTGCCGGGATGGTGCTAGCCGTCTTGATCGGCGCCACACTGGCCTTTGGCGGCAACCGCCGTCTCGTGCCGAGCGCTGCCTTACCCTGATGACGGGCGGCGGCGCAGCCGCCTTTCTACATCAGACCTGCGATGCCATCCCACAGCAGCTTCAGCGCCACGACCGCGACGGTTGCGTAGGTGAAGGGATAGAAGGTTTCCGGCCGCATCCGGCGCACCAGCCAGGCCCCGGCAATGGTCGACAGCGGCGCCAGCGGCATCAGCACCGCCGATGCCGTCAGGTTGGCGGTGTCGAACTGGCCGAGCGCGAAATAGGGCACCAGCTTCAGCGCATTGGTGGCGGCAAAGAAGATCGCCGCCGTGCCCGACAGAACCTTCGGATCGAGCCGGATCGGCAAGGCATAGACCTGGAAGGGCGGGCCGCCGACATGGGCTACGAAGCTGGTGAACCCGGCGACCGTGCCCCAGACCGCGGCGGCGACGCGGTTGGGCGCGGCAGCGTGATCGGCGCCATGGCGGAACTGCAGATAGAGCCAGCGCAGGACGAAGATGATGGCGACGGCGCCGACGATCAGCCGCACCGCCTCTTCGGTCACCAGTGCCGCCGTCAGCCAGCCAAGGCCGATGCCGATGACGGCGCCCGGCATCATGTCGACCAGCATCTTGCGGTCGTAAACGCCCCACCATGTCCATACCGAGACGATGTCCATCAGGCACAGGATCGGCAGCAGGATGGCCGCCGCCTGCACCGGCGGCATGGTCAGCGCCATCAGCGGCACGCCGACGAAACCGACGGCGCCGCCAAAGCCGCCCTTGGACAGGCCGACCAGAATGACCGCCGGAATGGCAGCCGCATAGAACCACGGATCGAGAAGCAGGCCTGACATGGGAGGGGGGACTGGTCCGGAGGGAAAGCGGGTCGACGCTTGAATAGCCCAGAATGCCCGGCGGAGCGACAGCAAATATGAGCGTGGCGGCGGCACACTCGGCCGACGCCGGCCAGTGCCTAGCGCCGAGCCGAGACCAGCAGGAACATCGGCCGCTCGAGCTCTTCCGCCAGTTCCGGCTTGGCTGCGATTTGCGCATCGGTCGGCCGGAATTCCTCGACATGGCCGATGGAGAAGCCGGACCGGATCAGTGCGTTGAGGGTGGTGCCGATCGTGCGGTGATGTTTCACCACGCCCTTGGCCAGCCAGTCGGTGCTGCGCGGTCCTTCCACCAGATATTGGTCGACAGGCCACGTCTTGCGGCCTTCGCTATCGATCACCCAGCCGGGTTTGGTCGGCGCCATGAAGATCGGATGTTCCGTCGAAAAGACGAAACGCCCGCCAGGCGCCAGGGCTCGATGCACGGTCCCGAACAGACGCGACACATCCTCGACATAGTGCAAGGCGAGCGAGCTGTAGACGAGATCGAAGCTGGCTTCCGGCAGGCTGAGCCGATCGAGATCGGCCGTCTCATAGCTTATGCCAGCATCGGGGCCGGCGGCCCTTGCCCGGGCAAGCATCTTCTCCGACAGATCCAGGCCAAGCACCTGCGCCGCCCCATGCTCGCGGGCCCAGCGGCAGAACCAGCCGAAGCCGCAGCCGAGATCGACGACCCTCAAGCCGCCGACATCGGGCAGCATGGCGCGCAGTGCCGGCCACTCGGCGGCACCCTCCAGCCCTTCGACCGAACGGCCGAGCTGGCTGTAGCCTGCGAAGAAATCCTCACGATCGTATATATTCTGCGCCATGGTTCCGGCCTCGTTTGGGCCGGCACACTAACCAACCGGCCACCGGCTTTCCACCCAACTCGATCAGGAGGCCTGCAAGACCTTTGCCCTATCCCGAGAGGCGGTTGCGTCAAGCGGCGGCGGCCGACGCCGGATCGGCTGCGCCTTGATAATGGCGGTGCTTGTCTCCGCCTTGTCGGCGATACGGTCCAAAATCCCGTCGAGATCGCCGATCGAGCGCACGAACAGCCGGGCGACGAAACAGTCATCGCCCGTCACCTTGTCGCATTCGCCGAATTCGGGAATCTCCTCGATCAGCTTCTGGACGATGTGCAGCTTGCCCGGCAAAGGCCGGATGCGCACGATCGCCTGCAGGGTATAACCGAGCGCCAGCGGATCGATCTCGACAGTGAACGCCCGGATGACGCCGCGCTCCTCGAGCCGTCGCAGCCGCTCCGAAACGCTTGGCGACGACAGCCCGACCTGGGCGGCCAGTTCCTTCAGCGAGGTCCGTGCATCCTTGACCAGGATTTCAAGGAGATTTCGGTCGAGATCGTCCAGCATCTTTTTCTTTCCCCGATAGCTTGGAGTTTTCTCCTAATATAATTAGGCCAACCGGCCATACACCCTTTCCAATCAGATGGAAAGCTTCGCGGCAGCATGAGATTATGGCGGCTCAACCGATATGGAGGTTTGTTGTGAACGAAACGGTGCGCGGCACGGTCGAAATGTCAGCCGCAATGGCCATCCTGGGAACGATCGGATGGTTCGTCGTCCTGTCCGGCCAGCCGATCATGGATGTGGTGTTCTGGCGTTGCGCTTTCGGTGCGCTGACGCTGCTCATCATCTGCGCCGGGCTGGGATTGCTGCGCAACAGGCTGTCGCTGCGCATCATCGGCATCGCCGCGCTCGGCGGCGTCGCCATCGTCGTCAACTGGCTGCTGCTGTTCAGCGCATTCTCGCGCGCGTCGATCTCGATCGCCACCGCTGTCTACAACACGCAGCCTTTCATGCTGGTCGGCTTCGGTGCGCTTTTCTTCGCCGAGCGGCTGACCCTGACCAAGCTGACCTGGCTGGCCATCGCCTTCGCCGGCATGGTTCTGATCGTGCAGTCGGCTCCCGATGCCGGCGATATCGGCACGGATTATTTCACCGGCATCGTCATGGCGTTGGGCGCGGCTTTCTTCTGGGCCGTCGCCGCCATCGTCACCAAGAAGCTCAAGGGCACGCCGCCGCACCTCATCGCGCTGATCCAGGTCTGCGTCGGCGTCGTCATGCTGGCGCCTTTCGCCAATCTTGCAGAGCTTCCGGCCGATGCCTGGAGCTGGACCATGCTGGCGACGCTCGGCATCGTCCATACCGGCCTGATGTACATACTGATGTACGGCGCCATCCAGAAGCTGCCGACGCATCTGCAGGGATCGCTGTCCTTCATCTATCCCGTCGTCGCCATTCTGGTCGATGTCGTCGCCTTCGGCCATCGGCTGCATCTGAGTCAGGTCGTCGGCGCCACCGCCATCCTGATCGCCGCCGCCGGCATGAATCTCGGCTGGACGCTGTGGAAGGGCAAACCGCCCGTGGCGAGCCCGCACCCGATCAAATGAAGCGCCCCGCCGGATGCCCGGCGGGTCAAACATCGCGATCCCGGCTGCCCGCCTGTTCAAAGCGGGCACTTTGCTCTATGCCGCAATCCAACCATCTTCGCCCGGCATAGGCGAAACGCGGGACCCGAAGAACCATGAATGAAGCAACGCCCCCCAATCGCTGTCGCATCGTGCTGATCGCGCCGTCCGGCGTGCCGGCGGCCCGTATTGTCGCGGCATTCGATGGCGGCGATGTCGCTTCGCTGATCCTGCCCGAGAACGGCATGGATGAAGCCTCCTTCCAGGCTTTCGCCGAACAGATCGTGCCGGCAGCGCAAGCCGCCGGCGTTGCTGTCATCATCGCCGGCGACACCCGCATAGCCGGCCGCGTCCAGGCCGACGGCATCCATGTCGAGGTCTCCAAGGCCGAACTTGCCGAGACGATCGAGCATTTCCAGGCAAAGATGATGGTCGGCACCGGCGGCGCCAAGACACGTGACGACGCGCTCGAGCTTGGCGAGACGCGGCCAGACTACATCTTCTTCGGCCGCTTCGGTTACGACAACAAGCCCGAACCGCACCCACGCAACCTGTCGCTCGGCGCATGGTGGGCGGACATGATCCAGATCCCTTGCATCGTCATGGCCGGATCCGACATCGCCTCGGTCGAAGCGGTGGGCGCCACCGGCGCTGAATTCGTGGCGCTGTCGAGCGCCGTGTTTGCCGACGGCACCGATCCCAGGACAGCGGTCGCCACCGCCAACGCGCTGCTCGACGAGACCGCGCCGCGCTTCGAGGACTGAAATGTCCTCGGCGACGCTTCCCCTCCAGGCTCTGCTTGCGGTGCTGATGGTCCAGGCTGCCGCCGCGGAGACCATCCCCCTGCCGCAGCCCAAGCCGGAAATCGGCGTTCACACCGACAAGCCGATCGACAAGTCGTTGCCGCAGCCCGCTACCACGGCCGAGCCCGCGCCGCTGCCGTCGGCCGACACGGTCAATCCCGACCGCTTCGGCGCAAAACCCGCCGACGCGGCCTATGGCGCCTTCCAGCGCGGTCTCTACAAGACAGCTTACAATCTGGCATTGGTCCGGGCGCAAAACGGCGATCCGGCGGCGCAGACCTTGGTGGCCGAGATCCTGTCGCGGGGGCTCGGTGTGCCGGTCAATTCGGCGCAAGCGGCGAAATGGTACGCGCTGGCCGCCGAACAGGGTGTGCCGGAATCGCAGTTCCAGTATGCGCTGATGCTGCTCGACGGCCGCTACGTCAAAAAGGATGGAAAAGAGGCCTACGCCTTGATGCAGGCCGCCGCCGAAGCCGGCAACCGGCTGGCGCAATTCAATTTCGCGCAGATGCTGGTCCAGCAGGACCCCGGCGACGCCGGCATGGCCAAGGCGGTTTCCTACTATGAGCGCGCCGCCGCGACCGGCCTCGCGGACGCGCAATATGCAATGTCGCAGATCTACGCCAACGGTGTCGGTGGCAAGCCACGTGACGACGCCCAGGCAAGGCGCCTGCTGGCGCAGGCCGCAAGGCAGAACTACGACACCGCGCAGATCGATCTCGCCGCCTGGATGATCGAAGGCCGCGGCGGTGCGCGCGACCTGAAATCCGCCTTCGGCTGGATGAAGCAGGCGGCGGAGGGCGGCAATGTCGCCGCCCAGAACCGCCTGGCCAAGCTCTATATGCAAGGCATCGGCACCGATCCGGACCTTGTGCTTGCCGGCGCCTGGTACGTCGTCGCCCGCCGTGCCGGCCTCATCGACCCACAGATGGACGACTTCCTGCAGGGGCTGGACGACGACCAGACCAAGCAGGCGCTGCAGAAGGCCAACCGGCTGCCTTGACGGCGGTTCTCGCGGTCATTGCAAGTGTAACCTCGGCTCCCCTCGCCTGGCACCGACCTGCCCGCTCCCTTGCCTCTTCTGGCGATTTGTGGTCTTGGGAGCCCGAAATCGCTTTCCCAGCGAACATCCATACCGACGGCGTGGCCGTTGGCATCATTCCGGATCATCTCATCATGGCCAAGATCAATGGCAACGAAATCCGTCCCGGCTATGTCATCGAGCATGATGGCGGGCTTTGGGTGGCGGTCAGGACCAACACCGTCAAGCCCGGCAAGGGCGGCGCCTACAATCAGGTCGAACTGAAGAACCTCATCAACGGCACCAAGCTCAACGAGCGCTTCCGCTCGGCCGAGACCGTCGAACAGATCCGGCTCGACCTGAAGGATTTTTCCTTCCTTTACGCGCAGGAAGACGCACTGGTGTTCATGGACACCCAGAGCTACGAGCAGCTCGAATTGAACAAGGACTTCGTCGGCGATCGCGCCGCCTTCCTGCAGGACGGCATGATGGTGACGGTCCAGCTCTACGAAGAGCGGCCGATCGGCATTTCGCTGCCCGACTATGTGACGCTGACCATCACCGAGGCCGACCCGGTGGTGAAGGGTCAGACGGCGGCATCGTCCTACAAGCCGGCGATCCTGGAGAACGGCATCCGCGTCCTGGTGCCGCCCTTCATCGGCGCCGGCGAGCGCATCATCGTCGACACCAACGAAATCACTTACGTGCGCCGCGCCGACTGACGCATGTCGCCCAAAAGTGGCCGGGTTCCGGGTCACCGACATGCATCGAGGCAGAATTTAAGCGCAGCACCGGGAAAAAGCACTATGGCACGCTCAGCCCTTCTCAACGTCATGGTCCAGGCCGCAATGAAGGCCGGCCGCTCGCTGTCGCGCGACTTCGGCGAGGTGCAGAACCTGCAGGTCTCGATGAAGGGCCCCGGCGATTATGTCAGCCAGGCCGACCGCAAGGCAGAGGACATCGTCTTTGCCGAATTGTCCAAGGCTCGGCCCGGCTATTCCTTCCTGATGGAAGAGCGCGGCGTGGTTGAAGGCGACGACGGCCAGCATCGCTGGATCGTCGACCCGCTCGACGGCACCACCAATTTCCTGCACGGCATTCCGCTCTTTGCCGTTTCGATCGCGCTGGAGCGCCAGGGCCAGATCGTCGCCGGCGTCATCTACAATCCGGCGATGGACGAACTCTACACCTGCGAACGCGGGGGCGGCGCCTTCATGAACGACCGCCGCTTGCGCGTCGCCGGCCGCATCAAGCTGGTCGACACCGTGATCGGCTGCGGCATGCCGCATCTCGGCCGCGGCCACCACGGCAATTTCCTGGTGGAACTGCGCAATGTCATGGCCGAGGTTTCCGGCGTCCGCCGCCTCGGCTCCGCATCGCTCGATCTCGCCTATGTCGCCGCCGGCCGCATGGATGGCTTCTGGGAAACCGGCCTGTCGGCCTGGGACATCGCCGCCGGGCTGCTTTTGATCCGCGAGGCGGGCGGCTTCGTCTCCGACATGGATGGCGGCCAGGACATGCTCGACAACGGCTCGGTCGTCGCCGGCAACGAGATCATCCAGCGCGCTTTGCTGAAGGTCGTGAAGAAGCCGCTCTCCTCCCGCTGACAGCCACGCCGCGCTGATGCGCCGCAGTCGCAAAACCGCAATGGAAGCTTGAAATACTGCCCGGCATGCGCCCAAATTGAAGGGCGCGGTGCAGGAACCCGGCTTAGTGAGAGACAACCAACCCTACCCCGATATCCCGTTCATCGGACGCTGGCACTATTCGCGTGCCGAGATGATCGCAGACGGTGTTGTCCACGCGATCGGCATCGTGCTGGCGATCGCGGCAGGGTCGGCACTGCTGGCGCTGGCGGCGTTTCGTGTCGGACCTGGCGAATACATCGCCGCCGCCTTCTACGTGGTTTCGCTGCTCACCGTGCTCTCGGTGTCGATGACCTACAATCTGTGGCCGGTGTCGTCGCCGGCAAAATGGGTGTTGCGGCGTTTCGACCACGCCGCGATCTATCTGCTGATCGCCGCGACCTATACGCCTTTCCTGGCCCAACTCGAAGGCTCGCCGCTGGCGCGCTGGATGATCGTGCTGGTCTGGACCGCAGCAGTGCTGGGCATTGCCATCAAGGTGTTCTTTCCCGGCCGTTTCGACCGGCTGGCGATCGGCTTCTATCTCGCCATCGGCTGGAGCGGCATCATCCTTGTCAAGCCGCTTATCCAGACGCTGCCGACGACATCGATAGCGCTCATCGTCGCCGGCGGCATGGTCTACTCCTGCGGCGTCATCTTCTTCGCCTGGAAGGGGCTGCGCTTCCACAACGCGCTGTGGCACGGTTTCGTCGTCACCGGCGCCGGTCTGCATCTGGCCGCCATGGTCGACTGTCTGGTCATCAATCGCTTCTGACATTCTCGACGCGGCAATATTGCCAAGCGCCATTCAATTTGGTCACAATTCCGTTTAGAGTCGCGGTTTACGTGATCGGCGGCGGCATCGGAAACGGGGCACGGATGGCTTTTCTCAGATCCTTCGGCATGGGCAGACGTTCTGATGTCCTGATCTACGACCCGTATAAATTATCGAGCCCGCAGGTCTTTTTGCTCACCATGGTGATCTTCCTGGTCATCGTCGCCTTCATCGCCGCCATCCTCACCCGACAGATCTCAACCGCTTTTGGCAGCAATCCCGGCCTCAATGGCCTGATCGTCGGCGTGCTGGTGGTCGGCATCCTTTTGGCCTTCGCCCAGGTCGGGCGACTGTTTCGCGAAGTGCGCTGGGTCAACTCCTTCCGTGCCGGCTCGGAAACGACAGAACCAGTGCTTCTGGCGCCGATGAAGGCGATGATCGGCCGCTCCTCGGCGACGGCCTTCTCGACCAGTTCGATGCGCACCATGCTCGATTCCATCGCCACCCGCCTCGACGAAAGCCGCGACACCTCGCGCTATCTCGTCGGCCTGCTGGTGTTCCTCGGCCTGCTCGGCACCTTCTGGGGCCTGTTGAACACCATCGGTTCGATCCGCGAGACCATCGAATCGCTCGATCCCGGAACCGGTGACGCCGCCGCGGTGCTCGATTCCCTGAAGCAGGGGCTTTCCGCGCCGCTGGCCGGCATGGGCACCGCCTTCTCGTCCTCGCTGTTCGGCCTCTCCGGCTCGCTGGTGCTCGGCTTCCTCGACCTGCAGGCCGGTCGCGCCCAGACACGCTTCTACACCGAACTGGAAAACTGGCTGTCCTCGGTGACCGACCTGTCGTCGGACATCGTCGTCGCCGACCCAGCCAAGACCGAATCCTCCGACGAGATCCGGGTGCTGTCGGAACGGCTGCGCTCGATGCAGGAGAATGGCGGCGGCTCCAACCCACGCGTCGCCACCGCCATGGCCAATCTCGCCGACGGCATTTCCGGCTTGGTCAAGAACATGCGCTCGGAACAGCAGATCATGCGCGACTGGGTCGAAGCCCAGTCCGACGAGCAGAAGGCGATGCGCAACACGCTGGAAAAGATCGCCGATGCCCTGAAGAAGCCCGGAGTTCACTGAAGTGGCACTCGCCAGGGGCCGGCGCACCGATCGCCGCATCGACTACTGGCCGGGTTTCGTCGACGCGCTGTCGACGCTGCTTTTGGCCATCATGTTCCTGCTCACGGTCTTCGTGCTGGCGCAGTTCCTGCTGGGACGCGAAATCTCCGGCAAGGATACGGCACTCTCGCGCCTCAACTCGCAGATCAACGAGCTGACCCAGTTGCTGGCGCTGGAGCGCTCGACGGCGCAGGACAAGGATGATTCACTGGCCAATCTGCAGGCGTCGCTGTCAGCCGCGCAAGCGGAAAGGAGCCGGCTCCAACAGTTGCTGGCGCAAGGCGCCGGTGCTGGCGACGCCGCCAACCAGCGCGCCGCGGCGCTCGGCGGCGAACTCGACAGCCAGCGCCAGATCAGCCAGCAGGCGCTGAGCCAGGTCGAGATCCTCAACCAGCAGATCGCGGCACTGCGCAAGCAGATCGGCGCGCTCGAGGATGCGCTCAACGTCTCCGAAATCCGCGACCGCGATTCCAACACCAAGATCGCCGACCTCGGCCGTCGCCTCAACGTCGCACTGGCACAGCGCGTGCAGGAGTTGAACCGCTACCGCTCCGACTTCTTCGGCCGCTTGCGCGAAATCCTCGCCGACCGAGAGAACATCCGTATCGTCGGCGACCGCTTCGTCTTCCAGTCGGAAGTGCTGTTCCCGACCGGCTCCGAGGTGATCAACGATGCCGGCAAGGTCGAGATGAAGAAGCTCGCCGACGCCATCATCGAGTTGCAGAAGGAAATCCCGCCCGAGATCAACTGGGTGCTGCGCGTCGACGGCCACACTGACAATAAGCCGCTCTCCGGCGCCGGCCGCTACCGCGACAATTGGGAGCTGTCGACGGCGCGTTCGACCTCGGTGGTGAAATTCCTGATCGAAAACGGCGTGCCTGCCAACCGGCTCGTAGCCGCCGGTTTCGGTGAGTTCCAGCCGCTCGACCCCGCCGACACCGAAGAGGCGCGCAATAAGAACCGCCGTATTGAACTGAAGCTCACCGAACGTTGATCCAAAATCACGCGAACTTGTTCGTCGGCTCAACTCTAGGGCGCAGATAGAGGCCGACAAGGCCTGAAAAGATTATCTTTTTTTAATTACACATTGTCGCAGGGCGATCCTAACTTGCCGCCCGGGCCGAGAACCGCCGGCGATGAACCCCCTCATCGCGACGCGACGGAACCGGACGGCCCAAGGCCGGAAGGCAGGCGGACAACCGCCGCCTTCCTCTACAAGAGGAGACGCGTGATGCGCTCTTTCAAGACCTCGCTTAGAACTGCTACACTCACGGCGCTCCTCATCGCCGTTCCGCTTGCCGACGCCTATGCCGCGGGCCATCACAAGGGCGCTCTCGACGCGGCCGATCCGACCGACATGACTGGCCCGCGTGTCGAGGCGCTTATCGCACAGGTGCAGGGCGTCCGGCAGGGCATCGTGGACGCAAGACAGGCCAACAACATCACCCCGGCCGTGGCGGAACGCCTGGAAATGCGCACGGCCCACATCGGTCAGGCGGCAGAGAAAATCGCCGCGTCCGATCACGGCAGGATACCGGCCGCGCAATATCATGACCTGCTGCGCCGGCTCGACAATGTCGACCAGCGCCTGAGGGTCGATACCGGCAGCGGTTTCCTGATGGGCGACGGCGACGACGGCGGCAACTACCCGAACGGCTGAGACCACAGCGGCTGAAACGGTCCAAGAGGAAGGGACCACCTGGCGCTTTCGGGAGCCATCCCGCGGGCGTCCTTTTACCAGCCCAGCCAGACCGCGATCAGCGCGGCAATCGCCGGCACGGTCTGGATGAACAGGATCTTGCGGCCAACCGTTGCCGCGCCATAGAGGCCGGCAACAGCCACGCACAGCAGGAAGAAAACCTTGACCTGGAAACCGACCGCCCCGAGGTAAAGCCCCCAGATGAGGCCGGCGGCGAGGAAACCGTTATAGAGCCCCTGATTGGCGGCGAGCACTTTCGAGGCACTGGCGAATTCCGGGGTCAGGTTGAAAGCCTTGTGTCCGCGCGGCGTGTCCCACAGCACCATCTCCAGATAGACGATGTAGGCATGGATCAAGGCCACCAGCCCGACAAGGATGTTGCCGATCATTTTTTTCCCCTTGATGTGTTGCCGGCAGCATTTCATGCGCGGCCTCGCCTGCGCAAGGTGCATCTGCCGGACGGCATCCGAGGGTTGCCAACGCATTTGCGTTGGTGTCTTTTCGCGCCGTCCCCAATCACGGAAGCCACCATGTCCTTTCAGAAACTCGATGACCTCGGCCACAAGCTCGAAGCGCTTGAGCATGCGCTGGCCATCCTCGGCGCCGACGAGGCCACCCACATGGCTGTCGGCGGTGGCGAGAAACGTGCCGAGGCGATGTCGGCACTCGCCGGCATGTATCACACCAGGGCAACGGCGCCGGAGATAGCGGACTGGATCGCCGCGGCCGAGCAGGAAGCATTGGGTGAAGAGCAGCGCACTGCGGTCTCGGAACTGCGGCGGCAATACACCAACCTGACCTGCCTGCCGGTCGAATTCGTCGAACGCCAGACGACCGCGCGCATGCGTTGCGAGCAACTGTGGCGCGGCCTGCGCGCCAAGAACGACTGGGCGGGCTTCCAGCCTGCGCTGGAGGGCGTCGTGGCGCTGGTGCGCGAGGAGGCGGCGCTGCGTGCCGATGTGCTCGGCCTAGCCCCCTATGACGCGCTGATGGAGCAATACGATCCTGGGAACCGCACCGCCGACATCACGCCTGTGTTCACCGACCTGAAGGCTTTTCTGAAAGGCTTCGTGCCTGAGGCGCTGGCTATCCAGGACGCACGGCTGCGCAAGCGCCCGCTGAAGCCGCTCTCAGGCACCTATGCGATCGACCGGCAGCGCGAGCTCGGCCTTGCCATGATGGCGGCGGTCGGCTTCGACCTGACGCACGGATCGCTGTCGGTGTCGCACCATCCTTTCTGCGGCGGCGTGCCGAGCGACGTGCGCATCACCACCCGCTACAAGACTACAGACTTCCTGTCGGCGCTGATGGGCGTGTTGCACGAGACCGGCCATGCGCTCTACGAACAGAACCTGCCGAAGGCATGGTCGCACTGGCCGCTCGGCAAGGCGCGCGGCATGGCCGTGCATGAAAGCCAGAGCCTGTTCGTCGAAAAACAGCTCGGCCGCAACCCGGCCTTCTGGAACTGGGCGCTGCCGGTGGTCGAAAAGCATCTCGGCGAAGCCTGGTCGCTCGACGATATCCTGCCGCATGTGCATCGCGTCGAGCGCGGCCTGATCCGTGTCGATGCCGACGAGGTGACCTATCCCCTGCATGTCATCCTGCGCTACGAACTGGAGCAGGAACTCGTCGCGGGCCGGCTGGAGGTGGGTGATCTGCCCGAAGCCTGGGACGCCAAGATGCGTGACTATCTCGGCCTCTCCACCATCGACAACCCCGCCGACGGACCGATGCAGGACGTGCATTGGCCAGGGGCCGCCTTCGGCTATTTCCCCTCCTATACGCTGGGCGCGATGATGGCGGCGCAGCAATGGGCAGCGCTGACGCGGGATCATCCTGCCGCCGATGACGATCTCGCCAAAGGCAATTTCGAGGCGATCAACGAGTGGCGCCGCGAAAAAATCTGGTCGCAGGGATCACGCTGGTCGACGCCGGACCTGCTCGAACGCGCCACCGGCGAAAAGCTCAACGCCACCTATTTCGTGAACCATCTGAAGCAGCGATACGGAGCCGTATAGCGGCTTGCCGGCACAGCGGCAGATGTTTCTGCCTACTCAGCCGCGCCCCTGAAAGCACTGGCGCCGGTTTCGAACTGCAGCTTGGCCAGCCGCGCATAGATGCCGCCCTTGGCGACAAGGCTTTGATGCGTGCCTTCCTCGACGATCGAGCCGCCATCCATGACCAGGATCCTGTCGGCCTTCAGCACCGTTGCCAGGCGGTGGGCGATGACGATCGTGGTGCGGCCCTGCATCAGCCGTTCCAGCGCCGTCTGCACCAGCGTCTCGCTTTCGGCGTCGAGGGCGGAGGTGGCCTCGTCGAGCAGCAGGATCGGGGCGTCGCGCAGGATGGCGCGGGCGATCGCAACCCGCTGGCGCTGGCCGCCTGACAGCGTCACGCCGCGCTCGCCGACCTGGCTGTCATAGCCTTTTTCCAGCTTGAGGATGAATTCGTCGGCAAGTGCATCCTTCGCCGCCGTCTCGATTTCGGCCTTGCTGGCTCCCGGCCGGCCGAACCCAATATTGTCACGCGCGCTTGCCGCGAAGATGGTGACGTCCTGCGGCACGATCGCGATGCGCTGGCGGACCGAAACGGGATCAGCCTCGCGCACATCGACGCCATCGATCAGGATCTTGCCTGTTTCGGGATCGTAGAAGCGCAGGATCAGCGAAAACACCGTGCTCTTGCCGGCCCCTGACGGCCCGACGATCGCCACCGTCTCGCCCGGCATGACCTGAAAGCTCAAGCCATGCACGGCGGCACGGTCCGGCCTTGCCGGGTAGGAGAAGGAGACATTGTCGAAGGCGATCGCGCCCTTGGCGACGGCCGGCAGCGGCTTCGGATCGGCGGGAGCCTGGATCGCCGGCTTCTCGGCCAGGATTTCGGTCAGCCGTTCGGCGGCGCCCGCCGCCTGCGCAAGCTCGCCCCAGACTTCCGACAACGCGCCCAACGCGCCGGCGGCGAACACCGAATAGAGCAGGAATTGGCCGAGCGTACCGGGCGATATCGAACCTTCGAGCACGTCGCGCGAGCCGAACCACAGCACCGCCACGACGGACGAGAAGATGGTGAAGATGGCGAAGAAGGTAAGGAAGGAGCGCGCGAAGATCGAGGAGCGTGCCGCCTCGAAAGCGGCTTCCACCGCGGCCGAGAAATGCCCGGTAACCAGCTTCTCGTTGGTGAAAGCCTGCAGCGTGCGCACCGCGCCGATCTGCTCGCTGGCATAGGCGGTGGCATCGGCAAGCGTATCCTGCGCCTGGCGTGATTTGCGCCGCACCGAACGGCCGAAGGCGACCAGCGGCAGGACGATGACAGGAATAGCGGCAATGACCAACCCGGACAGTTTCGGGCTGGTGATGACCATCATCCCCACCGCGCCAAGACCAAGGATGACGTTGCGTAGCGCCACCGAGGCCGTCGCTCCGACCGCCGACTTGACCTGCGTCGTGTCGGCGGCAAGCCGCGACACGATCTCGCCCGACTGGGCGGTGTCGAAGAAGGCAGGCGACAGCGTCGTCACATGGGCAAACAC